>NZ_BMBS01000020.1 GCF_014634805.1 Leuconostoc falkenbergense | reverse complement strand
TTTTAGACAATTACCATTAAAGGCGCTGCGGCTTTTTTATTCAAGTGTTCGGTTTAATTTTACAATCTACCATATATCATGCCTCATTTAATTTTCAAATATCGTCTTTTCTTGCTGATACTCACTATTAAAATGACAAGATTTCATCGTTATCGATTAATTATCATGTTGCCTAATTGATAAATTGCATATTCATTAACTATAAAAAGCAAACATGTTGTCCATGTTTGCTTTTAAAAATTTAAAACGTAAAAAACTTTTGTTTTGATTAGTTGGGTTATTCCCACTCAACAGTTGCCGGTGGCTTAGCGGTAATATCATACACGACACGGTTAATATGTCCTACTTCATTAACGATTCGTGCTGAGATTTTTTGAAGTAATTCCCACGGAATATGAGCAAAGTCAGCCGTCATACCATCAACAGATGTGATTGCGCGAATAGCAATTGTATAATCATACGTACGGTAATCACCCATCACACCGACCGAGCGGACACCAGTTAATACGGTGAAATATTGCCAAATATCACCTTCAAGACCAGCTTTAGCAATTTCATCGCGTAAAATCCAATCCGAATCACGCACAATTTCTAATTTATCTTCGGTAATATCGCCAAGAATACGGATACCCAGCCCTGGTCCTGGGAAAGGTTGACGCCAAACCATTTCATGAGGCATATTCAACTTTTCACCTAACTCACGAACTTCATCCTTGAATAAAGTATTAAGAGGTTCAATCAACTTAAATTGCATGTCTTCAGGTAACCCGCCAACATTGTGGTGAGACTTAATAGTTTGTGCAGTATCTGTACCCGACTCGATGACATCTGTATACAGTGTGCCTTGTGCTAAAAACTCAATCCCATCAAGTTTTTTAGCTTCATCATTGAAAACTTGAATAAACTCATTACCAATAATTTTACGTTTTCTTTCCGGATCTGTTACACCAGCTAACTTGTCCAAGAAACGCGATTGTGCATCAACTTTGATAATATTCAGACCAAATTTACCACCAAGCATGGACATGACTTGTTCAGCTTCATTTTTACGCAACAAACCATGATCTACAAAAATGGAAGTTAATTGATTCCCGATTGCACGATGCAATAAAACTCCAACAACGGAAGAATCAACACCACCTGACAAACCAAGTAGCACTTTTTTATCACCAACGATTTCACGAATTTTGGCAATTTGATCATCAATGAACCCACTCATGTCCCAATTTGCCGTCGCACCAGCAATATCTTTAACAAAGTTCTGCAAGATTTGCTTTCCGTTCTCCGACAATGTTGTCTCGGCGTGGAATTGGACACCATAGAGACGTCGCTTCTCATCAGCAATGGCTGCAATCGGTGTTTTGTCCGAACCACCAATTACTTCAAATCCTGCCGGCAATGCGG
Organism: Leuconostoc falkenbergense; assembly: GCF_014634805.1. Classification (GTDB taxonomy): domain Bacteria; phylum Bacillota; class Bacilli; order Lactobacillales; family Lactobacillaceae; genus Leuconostoc; species Leuconostoc falkenbergense. The sequence goes on along the minus strand of NZ_BMBS01000020.1, from coordinate 34,220 downwards.
TCACATTATCAGAATGGCTCATCAGAACCGTCTGTGAAACTGGCGTATTCGCCAAAAGTCGCCCCGCGTGTTCAGTATGATTTAAAATTGTTTGCCCAAATTCACCATTACCTGGATTTGCTTCGACTTTTCCACCTAAGTTTTGCGCCATTAATTGCATGCCATAACAAACACCCAAAACAGGGACACCTAACTCAAATATTTCATTATCAATTGTAAAAGCATTTTCTTCATAAACGGATTTAGGACCGCCAGAAAGAATAATTGCCTTTGGATTGTAATCTCTAATTTCTGAAGCCGTCATTTTTCGTGACTTTAATTCAGAAAAGACACCCATTTCTCGAATACGACGAGTAATGAGTTGATTATATTGACTACCGTAGTCAAGAACTAAAACTTTATCTAGTGCGTCAGCCATGAATTATCCTTTCGCGTAGTTAGGGGCTTGCTTGGTGATTTCAACATCATGCGGATGTGATTCACGAAGGCCATTATCTGTAATCTGCACAAACTTAGCATGTAATTTTAAATCTTGAATTGTTGCAGACCCAGTATAACCCATACCAGCCCGAAGGCCACCATCAGTTTGGAAGATGGCATCATCAATTGCCATATCACCGCCCTTAAACGAGCCATCTGCTTCCAGAACTTCTCCTTTTAAAAGATCCGAAACAAGCGTTGCATCTGCACCAGCAGCCAATGCTTTCACGACATCCCCAGAGTAATGAACACCGCCAACAGCAATGACTGATTTGTTGTCATAATTAGATGCTACATCTGCTATACCCATCGTCACTGTCAAAAATGGATAAGTCAAATCATTTGGCAAGGATGAATTGACACAGCGTCCTGCTAGAACCGCGTCGGCACCAGAATCATAGATTTGTGCAGCTACATTTGGATCCTCTATAACACCAACAGCTACCAACAACTGTGGATATGCTTGTCTAGTTGCCTTTATGATTGTTATTACACTATCATCCAAATCAGCGTGTAAATAGAAGAAAATAGCGTTCACACCAGCATTTACCAAGGCGTCTACACGCTTGCTAGCGTCAGCACCCAACCAAACTTCAGCACCAACAACCAATTTTCCTTGATCATCTGTCAAAGCATTTGGAAATTTTTGTTCATCGATGACAGTAGATTTTGCTGACTTGACTAGTTCAACTTGTTCATCCACTGATTCTTGTTGCACAAAGATACCCAAGCCACCATTAAGTGCAATTGGTACAACCCGTTCATCTGTTTCAGAATCATACGCTTCAGAAATTAGTGGTATATTTAATTTGAAATTTGGTGCTAATTGACTTGTTAATGAGACTGTATGTGGTAAAACATTTGAGGCGCCTGGTACAAGTAAAGCTTGATCATAACCTAGGCCAATAAATTGAGTTGATTCAGACATGATTTCTCCTAAGATTAATTTAAAAAAGAGTGGGTGCTTTTTGTGTCAAAATGGCTTCAAAATCAACAGCTTGAGTAGATTTTGCTAAATGATCATTTGCCACTAGTCCAGCTACCGCTGATTCACCTACTGATGCCATTTCTTGACGCATACCTGTCAAAATACCATTTAACACATCAACCAATGCGCCTTTATAGGCAACTCTAGCTTCAATACCTTCTGGCACCATCTTATTTGCTTCATTAACTTCGCCTTGAAAATAACGATCTTTTGAGCCATTTTCCATAGCAGCAATCGACCCCATACCACGATAACTTTTGTATAGGCATCCGTTATCTTCAAACGAATCGCCTGGTGTTTCTTCTGTACCAGAAAACATTGACCCCAACATCACAGCATTACCACCAGCAACCATTGCTTTGACAATATCTTCAGGTGTTTTGGCACCACCATCAGCTATGATTTTTTTCCCCCGCGAAGCGGCTTCTTTGGCGGCCTCACGTACAGCAGAGATTTGCGGTACACCAATACCTGCTACAACTCGAGTCGTGCAAATTGAACCAGGACCAATACCAACTTTGACAACATCTGCTCCGGCATCATATAGGGCAGCAGCCCCTTCGCGCGTCGCAATATTACCAGCAATAATATTAAGTTCTGGGAAGGCATTACGAACTTCTGAAACCTTACGCAAAACACCTTCTGAGTGCCCATGAGCGGAATCTAAAACAATGGCATCAACACCAGCTTCTGCCATAGCAGCAACGCGATCAACAGTATCATTTGTCACACCAACTGCACCAGCAACTAGCAAACGGCCTTTAGCATCCACGGCAGCTTGGGGATAATCTTGTCGTTCAAATTTTGCTGTCTTAACTTGGAGCACCTGCTCCGCCTGTTGGGCAATCGTCATATTCTTATGAATAACACCCAATCCACCCAATTTAGCAATTTCAATGGCAAATCGTGCCTCAGTTACAGTATCCATCGCTGCCGAAAGCAGTGGGATATGTAAATTCAACGTTGGTGTCAACTCGGTTTCCAGATTAACCTGATCGACCTTAACTGCCGAATTTTCCTCTGGCACTAGCTTGACATCTTCAAACGTTAATCCCATTGGGACAAATTTACCTTTTGAATTAAACTTTTCCATCATATTCTCCAAAAAAATTTATACTTGTAAATCCCATCGTCATTCATTGTGACACACACTAAGAAATCGACATGATATACATTCGCTAATCAGGCCTTTTTGCCAACACAATTGTCAACAGATCCGCCAAAAAATAAAAATAAAAAAACACTTGGGATACACAGATCCACAAATGCTTTTGAACGGTCAAAAACACTTGCGGATAGTCACGTCATTTGGTGCGTGGTAGAGACTGCTGGCCATTTTCCAGCACTATATCTGCAAAGTAATGTTTTAATTATTGGTTTCATGTTACACGCTTTTATGAGAAAAAGCAACTGGTTATATCAGAACAAACAGTTGCTTTTGAGTAAATTATTGTATACTACCTGCAAAACTAGGCATAAAATTAGCTGAAATTGTTTCTACACGCACGTTCATACCTGGTTGCGGTGCGGCAACATACTGATTTCCTCCAATATAAATGGCCACGTGATATGAAGCACCTTTGGTTCCCCAGAACAGCAGATCACCCGGCTGCGCTTGTAAAACTGCCTTTGTTTTTGTGTAAGATTCCTGTAAAACGGATGAATGTGGCAACGAGATACCAGCCGCCTTTTCGAATACATAACTGACCAAACCAGAGCAATCAAAACCAGTTTGGGGTGTATAACCAGCCCAAACGTAGGGAATGTTTTGAGTTGCTAACTGCTTAGCTAATGAAACAATGGCAGCACTAGCAGTTGTAACGTTTTGGTTGGCTGCTGGTGCCACAGACTCTGATTGCTCAGACTGTGATGCAGATGATGAAGCACTAGCACTTGAGCTTTGCGCTGCAGAAGCCGTAGAGTCTTGGCCTGCCTCACTTACAACAGACGATGTAGTAGATTCCGATACTGTGCTAGCATCTGGTATATTAGCAGATGACGATGTGCCTGTTGTTACCACATCTGTATCATCACTACTTTCAGTAGCTGTTACAGGTGTCGTTGGAGTAGCCTCGCTAGCCACTGATGTCGGAGCAGCTGCGCTTGAAGTTGAAACATTTTGAGTTACCGGTGCAGCACTGGCTGTCGAAGTAACCATTGATATTGCCTGAGCAGAATCAGCATTTGCCTCAGTACCATCCGTCTCATTGGCCGAATCTATCTCTGTGCTGCCAGCATTAGTGTCTATTGCGCTGTCTGAACTGCCAACTGTTGAAGCAGTTTCAACTACTTCGGGTGCTACAGACGTAGCATTCTGAGTTGCTGGTTGATCTGTCGGCAACGTCAAAACTTGACCAGCAGAAATCAAATCAGAATTATTGTTGTTGGCAACTAATGCGTCAACACTGACTTTATGGTCTTGAGCAATTGACCAGAGTGAATCACCTGCTTTGACACGGTATGTCGTTGCTTTCTTTTTAGTATTGGTTTGGGCAGCTTTTGTTTCTGCTGGCGTATTGACATGTAGCACTTTATCTTTTGGAATCGTCAAATTTGCCTTTGACAAACTGACCTCATTCGATTGCGCTAAGCCAGTTGCTTCAGCAACTGAGCTTACGGCTTTATCCACTGCGTTTTTTACTTGGTCAGCATTGACGATACTTGAACCAACGCCAACAAGACCGAGCACACCAAGGCCAGAAGCAATAATTTTTTTATCCAGACGTTCCATATATTCACCCTTTCCGCCTATATCAAAGTAGCCATAGCTACTTTGATAAAATTCTCAAATCTTAAGTTTCTCTTAACATATTAAGTTTATCATGTAAAACCTTAAGAAAATACCAAAAATTGATTATTTCATCAAATTGTCACATTTTGATAACATTACGAAAAAAAAACAACCCCGTAGGGGTTGTTTTGCTAAATAACTTATTGGTCACTTTTAAGAACACCGCCGACTGCGTAATGATCTTTTGGCATTTCTCTTAAAATAACATGTACTGCTTCGCGTGAAGCCCCGGCATCCGTAACGATTACATCGGTAATATCTTTAACCATTTTAGCGAGTTGTTCGTGTGAACGTCCTTCTAGTAATTCAACTTGTACGATAGGCATAAATAGCCCTCCTTAATATTTAAAATCTATTTTACCTGATTATCGTTCACATTTTCAAGTTGAGATTCTAATTGTTTCTCTGCTTCAATCTGTGCCTCAATCGTTTCAACTTTTGGAACAGCAATAGCTTTTTTCATTTGTAATTGTCTGTCAGAATCTAAAAACTCACCAGAAACATTAACTGTGTTCAATAAGTTAACAAAGGCCTTAGGATCAGCGCGATGGACAATTTCTTGCATTTCAAATAATTCGTAACGAGAAATCACCATCATCAAGGTAGTTGATTCTCTTTTTGTGTAAGCACCTTTGGAGGGCAGGATAGTAATACCACGTATCAAATCCTTATGAAGCGCTTCTACAACGTCATCCCCTTTTGCGGTGACAATCATCGCAGTTAGTTTCTGATATCCTGTATACAGAGTATCCACAACTCGACCTGTTGCGTAAATACCAATTAACGTAAATAGGGCATTCTGCCAACCAATGAAGAAACCGGCAACAATAACCACAACACAGTTAATAATATTCATTAACGCGCCCACAGACTTACCGGTTCGCTTTTGAACAACCATTGCAACAATGTCCATACCACCAGTCGAAAAACCGTATCGCATCGCTAAACCAATTGCAACACCTAACAGCAATCCACCAAATAATGCTGCCAGCATTGGATCAGTCGTCAACGCTTTTGTGGGTGCTAAAATTTGAATAATTGACACAAATATGGCATTTAAAAAACTTAAGATTGTAAACTTTCCACCGATTAATTTCCAACCAACAATTCCGATTGGCACGTTAAATACCATCATAAACGTTCCAGTTTGAACATTCATATGAAGAGTATGTTGCGCAAATAACGATAGCAACTGCGAAATACCATTAAAGCCACTTGAAAAAATATTATTAGGAATTAAAAACGCGTTCAATGAAATAACTTGAATGATAGAACTGGCAATAAATACGACAGCTGTTAAAAAGATTTTTCGCCAATTAAATTGAATATTTGTCATTGATATGATTCTCCTAAAATACGTGGTCACTTACCTACTAATCATATCAAATTGTATTTGTTTTGTATGCTTTTTAAATGAAATTAGTCACCAGAAAGTAGAATTAATTCAGACATATTTAACGCTAAACGATTAACATTTGGGTTGGTTTCACCATAAATCGTGAAATCAAATAGGCGATGACATACAAAATGCTAATTGCCAAAAAAACAGTTTGGTATGGCATACCTAAGACGTGCACAATATAACTCGCTAACTGATTACCAGAAAGTCCAGCTGCTGCCCATGCAGTGAGGGCTAACCCATGGATTTTAGAGATTGCTTTCATACCAAAGCGATCTGCTAGTAGAGGTGGCAAGGCAGAAAAGCCACCACCATAACCAGCATTAATTAAAAAGAATGTCCCAACCAATACAACAGGCATTAAAAAGTTACCGCTAGGCAAAAAATAAGATAACAATGACATCACGATTGAAATGCCAAAAATCAACTGATAAACACTGTTTCTATCTTTAAGTCGATCAGATAATGTCGCAAATCCAATTCGACCTGAAGCATTGAAGAAAGCATCAATACTCAAGATTGTTGTGATTGCACCAATTGAGAATACTGCACTCCCACTTTGTAACGTCAAATTCGATAAAATATCTTTTTCTTGGGAAATAATCGCTAAACCAGCCGTTATATTCAGATAAAACATCAACCAAATTCCAACAAATGTCATGTTCCCCATTAATTTTAATGGTTGAAATGGTGTTTGTAGCGGTTTCTCTTGCCAATCAATTGGTTTATGAATCAGCAGCGTACCAATCAACATCATAAGTGCAAAAACAACTGATAACAAGATAAACATCTGCCATAAACCGATAGATTTTTGCAGCGTCATCATAACCGGTGAAAACACCATTTTAGCGAGACCGAATCCAGCAACCGCCAAGCCGGTTCCCAATCCCTTATTATCTTTAAACCACAACATTAAATTTTTAACTGGGGTTAGATACCCAATTCCTAATCCAATACCCATGACAATCCCATAAAAAATATAAATACCGATTAATGACCGTTGTTGAATACTGAAACCAGTTCCTAACATACCTGCAACAAAAAATAACGTTGCTAATAAGGCCGATCGTTTAATATTTTTTTCGACATAATGTCCCAGTACGGCAGCCGAAAGTCCTAAAAATAATATCGCGATGGAAAATGCCCATTCCACATCAGGCACACTGGCACCAATATAATCAGCGACTGACTGTTTAAAAACACTCCATGCATAGACAGTACCAATACTGCCATGAATTAGAAGTGCCGGTAAGGCTGCTCGTAGCCATTTATTTTCCATTGGATTCTTTCTCCTGTGTTATATTCTGAATTTGTTACTTTTATATTTAACCATATTTGCAATACGAATGTAAAGCATTTTACGTATATTATTTTCATAAAAGTTGTAAAATAACTTTTTTTACGAACTATAATCAGTTTATATTCTTTTTAAATAATATAAAAGCAAACTTTACCACATTACATCAAAAAAAAGCATCCATGAAATGGACGCTTTCGAAAAGATTACATTTTTTCCAACCGTGCAATCCGTTCTTCAATTGGTGGATGCGTATCGAATAAATGTTCTTTATTTTTTAAAGGGTTACTAATATACAGCGCTGCTGACGATGGATCAACATCTTGCATTGGTTCTGCACCGCCTAATTTACGCAAAGCTGATATCAATCCCTGTGGATTTCGTGTCAACTCAACACTACCGGCATCAGCAAGATATTCTCTATTTCGAGAAATAGCCATTTGTACGGCTACCGCAGCTAGTGGCGCGAGTACCATCATCAGAATCGAAAATATCATCAGAATTGCCTGCAAGCCACCGCTATTGTTGCGATCATTGTCTCTGCGCCGTTCCCCACTCCCCCAAAACCACCAGTTACCACCGATATTAGTTAGCAAAGTAATGGCGGCTGAAAGTGCTAATGCTATTGTAGAAATACGAATATCATAATTACGAACATGACTCATTTCATGCCCAATGACACCCTCCAACTCGCTTCGCGTCATTATACGCAAAAGACCTGTTGTTGCTGCTACTGCCGCGTGTTTGGGGTCATTACCAGTTGCAAAAGCATTGGGGCTTTCATCTGCAATCACAAATACTCTAGGCATAGGGACTTGTGCAACCATTGCCATGTCCTCTACGGCATGCCACAATTCTGGTTGTTGGTCAGCATTCGTTATTTCTTGACCATGATTCATAGCCATCACAACAGCAGTTGAATTACTAATCATTATTGCTGTGTAAACGGCACCAATAATAATCGCAGCTACAACACCATAAACCAAAGAATCAAGCAATAGATAACCCACGGCTGCACCCACGAGCGCAACCAGAACAAAAAAAGCCACTAATAACACAATGGTACGTCGTTTATTTGATTGTATTTGCTGATACAACATTAAAACTTAACCGTTGGTACTTCTTTCTCTGCTTCAGGCACTTGCAAAAACTCACTAGGCTGGAAATGATGCACACCGGCGACAATATTTGTAGGAAATGATTGCAATCTTGTATTGTAGTTGGCGGTAGTGGCGTTAAACAATTGTCGTGAATAAGCAATTTTGTTCTCAGTATTTGTAAGCTCTTCTTGGAGCTTGTTAAAATTAGTATTGGCTTTTAAATCTGGATAAGCTTCAGCACGGGCAAAGAAACCAGATAACACACCACTTAATTGATTTGAGGCGGCCATTTTATCTGCTGGAGTTGTTGCCGCTGCAACATCTTGACGCAACTGTGTTACTTTAGTTAATGTCTCGCTTTCGTGCTTGGCATATCCTTTAACTGTTTCAACCAGATTAGGAATCAAATCATTTCGGCGCTTTAATTGCACATCAATTTGGCTCCACGATTCTTGCGTTTGCATTCGAGCTTTCACAAGACCGTTGTATATAGCGATCCATGCTAACGCAATGACTGCTATAACTACTATTACGATGATTATTGTCATAATTTCCCTTTCATTCTACAAAAACTTCTCGATGATCTTTTAAACCAACCTGATCTATCCACATATTGTACCATTGTGCCAAAAAAGGCAATTGTTGAATCAGTGAATACAGTGTCACATCTTGGTTATTATCTATGATATCATAATGCCAAAAACTATGCCCCTTGTCATCACGATTTTGAATTATATCAAGTGTCACATCTCCAATTTTTAGCGTAGCACCTGTTTTTTGTCCTTGATGGCTTTTTAACACAAAATGCTGTTTTGCAGCCGCCACAAACAGACTATCAAGAACGTCAACCGGTAGGTCCTTACCTCTCATGGTCAAATCGAGGTTATTCTTGGCGTCAATCCCTATCACATCTACATCGTAATCCAATTCTTTCAGTTGTTCGGCAATACCTGTCAAACGCTGTTGGAACGATTTCAGGGCTGGCAAGCCGGCCAACTGTAATGCCTCTGTCTGAACCAATTGTGCAAATTGGTCGGTATCAAGGTAAAAGCGACGACGCGACATATCCCAATACAGTATTCGCAAATTTTGCGAAATTTCTTCGAGGTAATAACCACCCGCTACCAAAGGCGCTGCTGTGAATCGAAATGATGCATTTGGAAACTCAGCAAAATGAAGCTCCGCAACCTTTTGCAATTGAGGCAGTACGACGCTTGTCTCAGATAAAGAGGCCATGCTTGATAGCTTTGCAAAAGCAAGTGTCACCCAATGTGTACTTGGATACCAATGTTCACTAGCAACACGAAGAATTGTCGCTTCATGAACATCAAATTCAAGGATTTTATTAACGACTTCTAAGATATCAGCTGTTGTTTCAGCTTGAGACAATGTTTCCACTAATACCTGCCACCGTTGCATCACCATTAAATCTTTTTTTAATTGTTGCGCATACTCAAAATTATCGAAAGTCATATCACTTCTTCTGCAATAATGCGTTTAAATAATCTACATAAAGATGACTAATCTTTTCACCAAATGCTTTGACACTTTCAAAATAAGTTAAAATTTGTTCCAGCTCTAAGTGATGAATCGCATCATCTTTTTCTAATTTTAAAATTTCAGCTTGATGAGACTGTAATTTCTCTTTGACTTCAGGTACCCGTTGTTGAGAAGCAAGCAATAATTCACGTTTATTTTCAAGTTCTTCACGAGCTTTTTTATCGGTACGACCCAGTAAACCAGACTTATTTTCCTTCAATTGCGCCAATTGATCCTCAATCACTTGAACCTCAAGTTTTCGCTTCGTCTCATCATCTAAAAACGCCTGCAAACCCGTCATGATTTGCTTAATTTCACGGACTTGATTATCGTTATTGTTCACCCCATCTGGCAATTGCGAGACATTGTGCAAGGCCAACATCATCTTTTGATCAACCTCTAAGGTCAAAGCCAAAACATCAAGCGTGCCAATTTGACGATGGTTCCACCAATCACCTATAAAAACTTGATAAATTGCAGGTTCACCATCAATTGCTTCAAATTCTAGAAATTGAAAATGCACCTTTAAATAGTGAATCAATTCTGGCGCAAGAAAGGTGGCTAACTCATTGTGAATATCAGCAACCATCTGTGCTAGGCTGGCGTTACTGTCTGCATGCGCTCTTTGTCGAACTTGCTCATTAAATTGCTGAGAATCTAATAATTCATAAATTTGCGGCAACTGATGAGCCATAATTGCGGACTGTAACTGTCCGAGATACATTATCTTACTATCAAGCCGATTAATTAATTCCGGCTGCAATACAGTTTGTGATTCTGTCATTTGATATGCCTCCGTTGAAACAATAGTTTAAAACCTAATTTTAGCATACCGTATATAACGTCTAAAAAATACCATCTTTAGAATATTTTATGTTATAAAAAAAACGATGAACAATCATCGCTTTGGACGTAATATTTTTGGCACAAATCGCATCTTTGATCCTAATAAGTCATCGGCCACCCCAATACGAATATAGGCCATAATCAGAATAGCGCCACCGATGAATACTGCAACAAACGTTGTAATCGTTACTGATAACTTTGTATCCATCGGGAAGACAAAATTACTGAAAAAGAAAACAATTAGTCTGGCAATTACAGCCATCATAGCAGACGCAACAAACATACGCCATAGCTCGCGCCCGATTGTACTAAATGAAACACCGTACATTGACTTCAAAAAATCAAGCATATAGGCGATTGCAACAACCATGCCAATGACACTAGCCATTAAAGCACCCATTCCTTCAAAAAAACGAATTAACGGTATTTGCAAAACAATTTTAATTACAAATCCTGCTATAAAAGCTTTCATCACAATTGACACTTCTGATAATGCTTGTAGCACAAAAGATAGTAACATGAATAGACTAAATGCAATGGCTAAAATAGTCGAATATTGTAACAAATAGATACCGTCTTGATTTGAAGCCCCAATTGGATAAAACATTTTATATAACGGTCCAGCAACAGCATACATTCCCAATGCACTTGGCAACATGATTAAAGCAAATAATTTCATAACTTGCTTAAGTTGAGTTTGAATGTCAGCATGTGTTAATGTCGCTTTACTACCTGATAACATAGGCAAGGCAGTTGCCGCAATACTAGTTGAAAAAGGCACAATAATCATGATCAGTTTGTTGGGATTAGCACTGAACAAAGCAAACTGATTTAGTAATTCAGTATTAGAATTGGCAAAAAAATGGTTCATAATATCAAAGAAAGAATACTGATCAACCAGTTGGAAAAGCGTAATAGCTGATCCAATAATAATAAACGGCCATGATTCTCTTAAAATATTTAGAACTAGACCAAATGTTGGGGCGTGATGTGTCGGTTGCGCATTTTCAATTGGTTGCACCAAAATGTGACGATACCTGGCCCAGCCCCATATAAGAACCAACATACTGAAAATAGCACCGATAAACGCTGCAAAGGTTGATTGAACGACGACACCCGTCCAATTTGTAGGATTAGATTTTAGAATAACGACCGCTGTGATAAGCATATACGCGACTCGAGCAATTTGTTCAATAACTTGTGACATCGCTGACACACTCATTAATTGGTGCCCTTGAAAAATACCACGAATCATCGACATTAGCGGGAAAATTGCCACTGCAGGCGCCAACGAATGCAATACTGGTATTACATTAGCATTACCGTTAGATAACCATGGCGCCGCAATATATAAGATGGCGCCAAAGAGAATGCCTAAACCAATCCCAAGCCAAATTGATTGACGTGTGAGTTGCCGTGAACGATAAATATCATGTTTAGCAGCTAATTCCGCTACAATTTTAGAAATGGCCGCTGGAATACCAAACGTTGCAATGGCCAAAAAAACAGCATAAACATTATAGCCTTGTGTAAATAAACCATTTGCTCGGTTACCGTACACGCCCAACATCGCCATCCAAGGCAAAATGTACAATGCACCAAGAATACGTGACACCATGTTACCCACTGACAACCACGCGGAGCCTTTCACTAACGTCGCTTGGTTGTCACTGACAGCAGCTGTATCTGAAGGGGTTACAGGTTGTGATTGCGTATTTGAAGTCTCTGCTACTGTCAAACTGGGCTTCTTTTGAATGATTTTCTTACGTGCCTGATCATTTTTTTGCTTTAATAACGCAATATCAGCATTTGACATGACTGTTTTTTGATGAGACTGAGGGGCTACTCCACCGGAATGTGATGGTGACTGTTTGTTCTGCACACGCTTACGTGCACGAGCTAAAATTTCCTCAGCACTCAACATTTGTCCATCGACGTTAATTTTATCGACGCGATTTCCGCTATTGAGATTTTCTGGACGTTGATCATCCGACATATTTAGTGACCCCATTTTTTGATATGTACCCTCACCTAAGTGAGGATTTGCGCAACATTCTAAATTGACAAATGCCACAACATGTAATTTCTTAGCTTACTACAATATTAACAAACTTACCAGGAATCGCAATAACTTTACGAATTTCTTTGCCGTTAATGAAGTTTTGGACATTATCATCTGCTTTAGCAGCTTCGACCATAGCATCTTTGTCAATATCTATGGCGACAGTTGCCTTACCACGTACTTTGCCGTTGACCTGGAAAATAATTTCGGCTGTGTCTTCAACAAGTTGTTTTTCATCATATGTTGGCCAAGGTTCATAACTAACACCTTCCGTATGACCAAGTTTTTGCCATAACTCTTCAGCCAAAAATGGTGCAATCGGTGCTAACATTTGTACAAAGCCATTCATATACTGAATTGGCAAAGCATCTGATTTATAAGCTTCATTCACGAAAACCATCAATTGTGAAATAGCCGTATTGAAACGCATATTTTCTAAGTCGTCAGTTACTTTTTTCACCGTCTGATTATAAACTTTATCTAAATCACCAGGGTTAACTGTCGTTACGTGATCACGCAACTTTCCCTCATCATCAACTAGTAATCGCCAAACACGATCCAACCAACGACGTGAGCCAGCAACACCTTCTTCAGACCACGGTTTACTTTGTGTTAATGGTCCCATAAACATTTCATATACGCGTAGTGTGTCGGCACCATAATCATTAACAATCTCATCTGGATTAACCACATTGCCTTTTGATTTAGACATTTTTTCATGATTTTCACCTAAAATCATGCCTTGGTTAACAAGTTTTTGGAAAGGTTCTTTAGTAGGTACAACACCCAAATCGTACAAGAACTTATGCCAAAAACGGGCATACAATAAATGCAAAACAGCGTGTTCAGCACCACCAACATACAAATCAACATTCATCCAGTATTTCAACTTTTCTGGATCTGCTAAAACCTTTGAATTATGTGGATCCACATAACGCAGGAAATACCAAGAAGATCCCGCCCATTGTGGCATAGTGTTGGTCTCACGTCGTCCTTTAACACCATCTTCTCGTGTCACATTTAACCACTCAGTTGCATTGGCAAGTGGCGATTCTCCTGTTCCTGAAGGCTTCAACTGATCTTGTGTCATTTCTGGCAGACGAAGTGGCAACTCTTCCTCAGGTACGAGAGTTTGTGTCCCGTCTTCCCAATGAATGACAGGAATCGGTTCACCCCAATAGCGTTGGCGAGAGAAAATCCAGTCTCTCAATCGGTAATTGACTTGTTTATGTCCTGCGTGATTGTCTTCCAACCATTCAATCGCTTTATCAATAGCCTCTTGCTTGTTTAATCCGTCCAAAAATCCAGAATTGATATGCGTGCCATCACCAGTATATGCGGCTTCATTAACGTCGCCTCCAGCAATTATAGGTGTAATTGGCAAATCAAATTTCTTAGCAAAGGCATAATCACGTTCATCATGAGCTGGTACCGCCATAATTGCACCTGTACCGTATGACGCCAATACATAATCAGCAATCCAAATTGGCAATTTTTCGCCATTTATAGGGTTAATACCGTAAGCACCAGTGAAGGCGCCCGTCTTGTCTTTATTAAGATCAGTCCGCTCAAGATCAGACTTTGTGGCAACAATCTCCTGATATGCAGCAATTGCTTCTGCTTGATCTGGTGTTGTAATTTTTTCAATTAGGTCGTGCTCGGGCGACAGCACCATATATTTAGCGCCGAAGAGCGTATCAGGTCGTGTGGTGTAGACTTCGATTTCGTCATCAAAACCATCAACTTTGAAGTTAACAGAAGCACCAGTTGATCGACCAATCCAATGCCGTTGTTGTTCTTTAATCGCTTCAGGCCAATCTAAATCTTCTAAATCATCTAACAAACGATCTGCATACGCAGTAATACGCAAAACCCATTGCTTCATAGGTTTGCGATAGACAGGATAACCACCACGTTCAGTCTTACCGTCAACAACTTCTTCATTGGCAACAACAATGCCACCACCCGGAAAATCTGGGGCCCAGTTAACCATAATCTCATCTTCGTAAGCCAAACCCTTTTCGTACAACTTTTCAAAAATCCATTGTGACCACTTATAGTATTCTGGATCGGTTGTATTAATTTCTCGTGACCAGTCAATCGAAAAACCTAAAGACTTGATTTGCTTTTTAAAAACTTGGACATTTTTATTTGTAAAACCAGCTGGATTATTACCAGTTTTGATAGCATATTGTTCAGCCGGCAACCCAAAAGCATCCCAACCAATTGGATGTAATACGTTGAAACCATTGGCGCGCTTGTAACGACTAACAATGTCTGTTGCCGTATACCCTTCTGGATGTCCAACATGCAGCCCTTGCCCTGAAGGATAGGGAAACATATCCATCACATAATACTTTGGTTTATCTGATTGATCTGGCGCTTTAAAAGTTTGATTATCCTCCCAATATTTTTGCCATTTATGCTCAATTTCTTTGTGATTATATGCCATAATTTATTCCTTTGTGTGCTTTATTTAAGTTGGAACATCAAGAAACCGTTAGATTAACCACCTTCAAATAAAAAAACCTATGCCATGCAAAAAAGCATGACATAGGGTGAAATTTGAATTCACGGTACCACCTATGTTCACGTACGACTACGTCTCTAATTGCCTTAACGCGAGCATACGTTACAGACTACTTGACATTTCACCCGTAATTCAGTCAACCGAGTTCCGTATTTTGTTTGATAAGTTTACAGCGCCACTTATTCTCTACAACCCCGCCATACTTACTAATGTTGACTGTAATGCTTTCATTATATCACATCTTTACGCAATCGGGTATAATCATTATATGCGTAAAATACAAAAAATTTCTATTCTCCCTTGCATATCTTTGGCAGTTTTTATTACTTTAACAGTTGGTGTTTTATTAAAAGCTAAGTTCATTCAGCAATTTGACAACTTTGGGCAGCAATTAATTCAACATTACGATCATAAACATAATTGGTTTTTCACGACGATTACTAGTATTGGTAATGTCAGTTGGAGTGCAATTATTCTGATAACTATTTCACTTTGGCTCATCTACCACCATTTTTATCGCGAAACACTATTTATTGGATTTAATGTGATTGTGTTTGCAGGATTAAGCAATCAAATTGTTAAAAACATTATCACCCGACCGCGCCCAACACCTCATTTAGTCCCTACATCTGGATTTAGTTTCCCGTCTGGTCATGCAATGGTATCTGTTTTGTTGTATGGTAGCTTGATTATCATCTTACATCGCCATCTAAAGTCTAATTGGCAACGTCGTGTAGCTTCCTGCTTATTACTTGGATTAATTATTTTAATTCCCATTAGTCGTGTTTATGTCAACGTTCACTACCCGAGTGATATAGTCGCTGGGATGGCAATTGCATACACAATGCTTTATATCAGTCAACAACTATTTTTTAACAATAAAGGAGTACCTGATGATTCCCTCAAGTAACACATTTACACATCAAATAATTGAACAAAATATTAAAATCGGTGATTTGGTTTTGGATGGAACAACAGCTAATGGCGTTAATACACGTTTTTTAGCAACACGCGTGGGCAACGAAGGTCACGTATTGAGCTACGCAACAACAAAAGATAACGCCAACGCCGCAGCCGCATCTCTCTTCATGAGCGGGCTATCAGAACGTGTCACTCTGCTTGGTCATAATCTGACGCAGCAATTAAGCACTGATATGGGTGAACGAAAACAAATTAGTATTGCAATTTTTGATTATTCATCTGATACAGAGAACACAAATGACAAACCACCACATTTTATCAATCAAATTGACTTGGTTTTGCCAAAACTAACACATGGTGGTCTCTTGATTACAAAATTTAATGCAACGCCAAAAGATTGGCTAGATTATTTGTCAGAACTTATTCCAGAAGATTTCAATCAAGCTAACTATACGACATCTGCAACTCAGACATTTATCATTGAAAGGATTTAATCATGAAAAAATTTGCACCACAAATCATAATGGCGGTGATTCTTGTACTACTAATTGCTGGTATTGTTGGCTACCAGCATTTCGCTAACTCAGCAAACTCAGCGACTTCAACCACAAAAAAGGATCCAAAGTTAGAAAAAGTTGCTTTGCCTCAATTGACTAATGCTGTATCTGAGAATGAAAGTGAAGTAACGCTGCATACGAGTTATGGCGATATCACTATCAAACTATTCAACAAATATGCACCATTAGCTGTTGAAAACTTTATCACCCATGCCAAACAAAGTTACTATAACAATACAATTTTTCACCGTGTGATTAACAACTTCATGATTCAGGGTGGTGACCCCAAAGGTGACGGCTCAGGCGGAGAGTCAATTTGGAAAGGTAAAGACAGCAGTATTGACAGTGGTAATGGTTTCAAAAATGAAATTAGCACATCACTTTATAATATTCGTGGCGCCGTATCAATGGCCAATGCTGGAGCAGACACAAATGGTAGCCAATTTTTCATCGTTCAAAATAAAAAGAATCTCTCAAAGCAAGTCGATGAAAATAATTACCCTTCAAAAATATATGATGCCTATAAAAAAGGCGGTGTGCCTAGCCTAGATGGTGATTACACAGTATTTGGTCAAGTAATCAAAGGCATGTCAGTAGTAGACAAAATTGCTGAAGCAAAGGTTGAAGACAGTAGTTCAGGAGAAGCTTCAAAACCAGTTGATCCTGTCAAAATTACGAACATCACGATTATTAAAGAGGCCAAATAAAAAACACCAAATGATTTTCAACATTTGGTGTTTTTTTACTTTTCAGAAGTACGCATGATGAGAACATCTGTATTAGCAACTTGTGTCACAAATGATGGAACAGTTCCCGCCATTGCCCGTTGTAGTCGACTCAACCCTGTTTCCCCAATCACAATCAAATCATTTTTGTGATCCTTAGGAAAATGTCGAGCAATAACTTGCTTTGGTGATCCAAAACGAACATGAACATCAACATCAGTGTGACCTAAACTCTGCGCATATTCATAAGCTTTGTTAATTGACGCTTCAGCATCTTGCTCCATTTGATAAACAACATCATCACTCATCGCAATTGAACCAAAATAGCCACCGCCATTGGTGTCAACAACAGTTAAAATGTCAATGTGTGCTTCTGGAGCAAATTCAACCACCTTTTTTATTAAAATGTTTGATACATCTGATCCGTCGATTGCTACTAAAATATTCTGATATGCCATGACCCAACCTCTTATCGTTCTTGATACTTTTATTATAACGCTATTTCTTCGAAAATGTAAGCGCTTTTACTAACTTACATCATTTTCAGTAAATTTAAGTATCAACCGCAATCAAGAGATTATAGAACTTTCTGTAAAAAATCTTGTGCGCGTTCTGTTTTGGGCGTTTCAAAGAAAGTTTTAGGTTCAGCAATTTCCTGAATGCCGCCATCAGCCATAAACCAAACTTTATCTGCAACTTCTCGGGCAAATCCCATCTCATGTGTGACCACAATCATTGTCATGCCATCCTCAGCCAATTGTTTCATTACCGCCAATACTTCACCAACCATTTCTGGATCTAATGCACTAGTCGGTTCATCAAAAAGCAACATATCTGGAGACATGGCCAATGCACGTGCGATTGCAACACGCTGCTTTTGTCCACCAGAAAGGCTTGCGGGATATTGGTCCGCCTTGTCAGAAAGTCCGACCTGCGTCAATAACTGCTTGGCTGTTTCTGTGGCAATTTTATCATCTTGCCCCTTAACTTTAAGGGGTGCTAATTTAATATTTTCAAGAACTGTCAGATTTGGGAATAGATTGAACCCTTGAAAAACCATACCCATTTTTTCACGCAATTGATCAAGCTGATTTTCATTTAAACTAGTCAGTTGGTTTTCCTCAAACAAAACCTCGCCACTTGTTGGTTTATCTAACATATTGATAGCTCTCAAGAATGTTGATTTACCAGCACCTGATGGTCCAATGACAGCAATTACCTCGCCTTTCTTTACATTAACGTTAATATCTTTAAAAACTATTTTGTCACCAAACTTTTTTGTTAAATTTTCAATCACCAATAAATCAGCCATATCGCTCTCCGTTTCGAATTATTAATTTATATTATACATGATTATCATATATATGCAGTTTATATACATAATAATTTGAATAAAATGTATATTTTTGCATAAAAAATAATGTAAAATTAAGAAAAAGTGGAGGATCATAATGGCAAAAATTGTTAATCGTGAAGAAACACAAACAACCCCGATAGATGACTTATTCATTTTACCAAATGAAAAGGAAGATGATGTTGCACGAACAGCTGCTTTAGGACGAGACAGCGAGACTGAGACACATAAATAATCACACCAAACAAGTATGCAATAGCATACTTGTTTTTTTATAAAAAAAAAGGACACGCAATGCATGTCCTTGTAAAACTAATAATATTAGTCTTCGATTTCAGTAACTGTACCGGCACCAACAGTGTGGCCACCTTCACGAACAGTAAACTTCAAACCTTGTTCGATGGCAACTGGTGAGATCAATTCGATTTCGAATGTCACTTGGTCACCAGGCATAACCATTTCAACACCTTCTGGCAACTCAACAACACCAGTAACATCTGTTGTGTGGAAGTAGAATTGTGGACGGTAGTTTGTAAAGAATGGTGTGTGACGACCACCTTCTTCTTTGCTCAAAACATAAACTTCGGCTTTGAACTTCTTGTGTGTTTGAATTGAACCTGGCTTTGCCAAAACTTGACCACGTTCGATTTCGTTACGATCAACACCACGCAACAATGCACCAATGTTGTCACCCGCTTGAGCTTCTTCCAAAGTCTTACGGAACATTTCGATACCAGTTACAGTAGTCTTCTTAACTTCATCCTTCAAACCAACGATTTCAACTTCAGTACCAGTAGTCAATACACCACGGTCAACACGACCAGAAGCAACTGTTCCACGACCAGTAATTGTGAAGACGTCTTCGACAGGCATCAAGAAAGGCTTGTCAGTTTCGCGCTTTGGTTCTGGAATGTATGAATCAACAGTATCCATCAATTCTTCGATAACCTTAACTTGTTCAGGGTCACCTTCCAAAGCCTTCAATGCTGAACCCTTGATAACAGGAATATCATCACCAGGGAATTCATATTCAGACAAAAGTTCACGAACTTCCATTTCAACCAAGTCGATCAATTCTTCATCATCAACCAAGTCTGTCTTGTTCAAGAACACAACAAGATAGTCAACACCAACTTGACGTGCCAACAAGATGTGTTCACGCGTTTGTGGCATAGGACCATCAGTTGCAGCGACAACCAAAATAGCACCATCCATTTGAGCGGCACCAGTGATCATGTTTTTAACGTAATCCGCGTGACCTGGGGCATCAATGTGGGCATAGTGACGCTTCTCAGTTTCGTATTCGATGTGAGAAGTGTTAATAGTGATACCACGTTCTTTTTCTTCAGGCGCGTTATCAATTTCAGCAAAATCAGTTGCTACTTTACCTTGCTTTTCAGACAATACCTTTGAAATAGCAGCAGTCAAAGTCGTCTTTCCGTGATCGACGTGTCCAATAGTACCAATGTTAACGTGGGGCTTAGTGCGAACGTAAGTTTCCTTAGCCAATGTAGTTTCCTCCAAAATTCATTTTTCAGTAATTCTGAAAAATGTTTATAAATATATTTTACAACGCAAGCCGTCAAAAGACAACAAGTAACTTGCATTTTTCCGGCTCTTGAAGCCAAAAATTATTATACCGACTTATTAAGAAAATGTAAACACTTTTAACATTAATTTTCAAAAAAGCTGTTTGTAATTTCATTTACTTTATCATGCCAATATTTTTGCAGTCCAACTTCAGTATGATTTGATTGTCCATAGTAGTGATCTAGACTGCTATCAACCCAGCTGTCAGCATCAATAATCACGTCGTCAGTTTGTGGGTACAAAAGTGTTAGCTCTAATCTCATTTGATGGGCTAACATTTCCAACGCTACAGGATCTTCTTGACCCAATCGATCGTCAATTAATGTCGCAATTTTTTCAAAAACTTCGGAACTCGTCAATGGATTAATTTGGTCAAGACGGATAGTGTAAAGTTGTTCATCTAACCAGCGATATTGAACGGGTTCTTGAATATCTAGCTTTTGTAAATCTTCTAACAAAGTTGCGCGTATTAGCGGCAAGGCAAATGGATCAACTAATAAAAATTTAGCGCCGATAACAAAATCAGCCACCGGTAGCCTTCTAGCAGCCTCGTAACGATTACGTTGCGCATCCAAGTCGTAGTCGCTCATGTGATAAAACTGACGACTAATCGTTGCTAAAGTTGTTGCCATTGTTTCTTTCGCATGATTTTCAGCCGTTCTGATTTCATCTAAAATTTCTGACTGTGTCTGTTCATCATCCCATAACATCGCCAATTGTTGCGCATAAACAAAGCTCTGATTTTGGACTGCCAGTGCAACTATCATGCGAAAATGTGTTTCATCATCGAGATATTCTGCCAAAAAATCGTCAGCATAAGAAGATGCTAATTGATATTGTTCATCCATAAATAAGGCTGTCACTAAGCGATTGTTAATATCAAAAGTCTGCAAACTTTCATATAAATCAGCCAGTGTTTCTGCTGCATCGTGCCAGTTTTCTTGTTTCATTTCCACCTGCGCACGGTTAATAAGTTCCTGTGTTTCTGGCGTAATATGGTCAGTCATTTTTTCGGTCACATAACAAATTATGACAATTAAAACTCAACTCATAATTGTTACGATACTCCTTTCTTGATTAGTCAAAAACCCAACTCACTTGAGTTGGGATTTTTGTTATTCAGCCGCTTTAGGTTGCGGACGGCGATTGTTTGGACGACGTGGTCCTTTCTTAACAGCCTTTGTCACCTTAGTAACATTGGGATTATTTGGTTTTTTTGGTGTTTGGCGCTTATTTGATTGTGCACCAGACTGTGTCGCCGTTGACTTATGGTTATTTGGTCGTCTGTTTTGATTAACTTCCATTACCACGGGCATCACCATTGGGCGACGACGAGTCTGTTCAAACAAGAATCTTGAAAGTACTTCTCGAACACTATTTTTCAGCTCATTCCAGTCAAAATTCTTCGTATTATTGAGGTAGTCTTCAATTTGTTTAATCGTCAAGTCTGAAGCTTCTTTCATTAAGTCACGGTTTGCTTTAACATAGACAAAACCACGCGACGTCAGCTTAGGTTTTGAAACAACTTGCCGTTTTTTACGATCAATCGTCACAACAGAAACAAAAATACCATCTTCAGATAAAATGCGTCTATCACGTAGAACCACATTCCCTATATCCCCAATACCAGCGCCATCAATTAGTGTTTCACCAATTGTAAATGAATCTTGTAACTCAAAGTGATCATCTAACCATTTGAATTGATCACCTTTCATAGCCATCATGATATGGTCTTCGGGAATATTGACTTCTTCAGCAGCGTCTTTTGCGGCCGTCATCACGCGATACTCACCTTGAATAGGCATAAAATACTCTGGTTGCATAATGTTAATCATCATTTGTAAATCATTTCGTGAGGCATGACCACTTGACCGCATATCATTACTGATCTGCTTAACATCTGCTCCCTGCTTAAACAGCATATCACGTGTCTTCGCAACAACACCCTCCATTGCAGTTGAAGGCGTCGTTGTTATAAACACTAAGTCCTCTTCGCCAATATGAACATACTTATCCTCGCCATTAGCCATACGATTCAAATGTTTAATTGGTTCTCCCATTCGACCGGTTTCTAGAATGACGGTTTGACCAGCTGCCAAATTTTTGGCATTTTTCAAATTCACAAAAAGCTTATTTTCAGGGATTGGCAAATCCAACTTTTTCAAACGAATTGCTGTTCTCACGACATTTTCAATATCGTTCCCTGACAAAACCAGTTGCCGTTTTGTTGCAGCAGTGGCATTGATTACTTGCTGAATTCTTTGAATGTTTGAGGCAACTGCAGCAACAATAATACGCTTCTTTTTATTGTCTCGGAAAGTCTCTAAGATATAATCGCCAATTTTCGATTCATTAACTGAGTCAGCGCCACCTTCTGTACCAGCCGCATCGGCCAACAATGCCAAAACTTTACTTTGCCCAACTTCAACTAGACGTGCAATATCTGTCCGATAGTAACTTTCAGCAGTTTGGTCGAATTTGAAATCGCCAGTATATACAACTTGCCCGTATTCAGTCCCTAGCACAATCCCTAGCGATTCTGGAATTGAGTGTGTAGTATTGAAAAATGATACCTTGACATCGCCAAAATCAATTTCCGTTTTTTCATTGACAATATGATAATCGTCGTAATCTTTTAAGGCGTCTTGCTCCTTGATAGCCAGTTTAGCTAATTCAATCGTTAACTCAGAACCAAATATTGGCACATTTACTTGTTGCAGAAAATAAGGTAATGCCCCAATCGCATCAGCGTGTCCATGTGATAAAAATACACCAGCAATTTTATCTGTATTTTTGATTAAATACTCAAAATCTGGTACAACCACATCCACACCGAGTTGATCAGTTTCAGGATATTTCAACCCAGCATCTAAAATAAAAATTTCGTCATTCACAGTCACAGCATACATGTTTTTCCCGTTTTCACGGACTCCGCCAAACGGAATAATACTTAAATTAGTCATAATTCTTCCTTATAAATGGTATTGGAAAATAGCAAGCAACAACGTTGTTTGCTTTTTCTTTTTTCGTATAAATCTTAACAGGATTCTACTGGTCTTAAAACACTGAGGTCATCCTTGTTGCTTGTCTCGATACGTCACTAGTTTCTATTTTAACATACTTTTCTCTCATTTTCTGTTATTATTGGTGTAGCATACTTTCGGTTATTGCTAGTGGATCAGATAATTGGCAATGGCCACCCTACTTCAGAAAGGAATTTATTTTTCATGCAGCGTCAACCCTTTAAAAAGTCTCACAAAAAGCGGAATTTAATTATTGCATTAGTGATCATCGTCGTCCTGTTGATTGTCAGTTTCACAGTTCTTGGACACCAATCAAATAACATCAAAACAACAACTTCATCATCAAGTACCAGTTCAAGTAAAAAGAAAAAAACGACGGCAAAAAAAGCAACCTCTAGTTCAGAAACTACAATGGTATCTTCTAGTAGTGAAGTTGTTTCGGCTGAAAGTTCAAGCACTGTGACTGTGGCACAAGCACCAGCGAGTGCTAGTAGCGAAGTTGCGGCTGCTATTAATAGTGCAAAGCAAAATGCAACACAAGCACCTGTTGATAGTTCAACCAACAGCAGTAGTGTTTCATCAAGTGCCACTTCAAGTAGTGTTGCAACCAGTGTTGGTAATTGGACACTTTCAGCATATAACAATTTAAGCTTAGGTAGCGTCTCGTATGATAGCGTTCAACAAACTTATGGCGCCCCAACCTATTTGACGGCCGATAACCAATATGCCTATGCCACGTGGCAAAGTCAAAGCGGCGCCAAAGTGGTCATTGTATTTACACCGAGTGGCAGTGAAACTAACGTCCAATTGATTGCTAGTAGCAAATCACAAACTGGACTTCAATAATATAAAAAGTCAATTTCAATATCGAAATTGACTTTTTATATTATCACGAAGTTGATGATCATCAAAGCTTTGTATTTTATCCATTAAGGCCAGCCCTTTGCGCCATTGGCACTATAACATTGCCAATAAAAGTAACAAGAATAACACCAGTGATAACTTCAAATAAACTATTAAATGATACGAGACTAACCAGCCATCCTAACAAATTATGATTCGGAATACCAGTAAAATTGGTTTTCATCACTGTAAAACCTACTACTGTGAATAATACCACACCTACTGTATTGATGAGAGCAGATAATGCCCCTAAAGCACCCAAACCGAGTGTACGCAAACCAGCCTTTTTCTGACGAAGCCACCGATTAAATAACCAGCCCACAACAGCACCAATCAAAATTCTTGGAACAAGCGCGGTGAAAGGATTTTGAAACATCAATGAACCAATCGTGCCAGGAGTTGACCAAGCTTGCCATAAAGTAATCACACCCCAAAAACCACCCAAGAACGCACCCCACTTGCCACCTAAAATGATAGCCGCTAGTGCCACAGTAAATTGAATAATTGTAGGCTGCGCGCCGACAATCACAGCGCCTAGTGGAATGTATCCGAGCCATGGCACTAACACTTGTAGCAAAATAATCGCCATAAAAAAGGTCGCTACAATCAAATATTTTGTCTTATTATTGGTCATGATAATCACCTCTTATACTTATCTATTGTTAGTATACATTATTCCATTGAAGATTTCTCAATATAATATTTGTTTTTATCGCCTAAAATCGGTATAATTTATGAGTACCGCGTCCATAGTTTAACGGGATAAAACGGGGACCTCCTAAGTCTTTGCTCCCAGTTCGAGTCTGGGTGGACGCATTTAATTACCCTTTAATGTCAGCTTTTTCTGCAATGAGTAACAAAACACCAGCAACAAGGCCGACTTCAATAAAACCAACTATCATTTCAAAAATTGCATTAAATGAGACAATACCGACTAACCAAGGCAAGATACCATGTGTCGGAATACCAGTAAAATTGGTATGCATGACGGTGAACCCAAAAGCTGTCAACAATACGACACCCGTTGTGTTAACTATCGCAGCAACCGAGCCTAGCAAGCCTAATCCCAAAACCTTCGTACCTGCTTGACGATTGCGGAATAAGGTGTTGAATAGATAGCCAACTAACAAACCAACCAAGACTCTTGGTACAATCGCTGTCAACGGGTTTTGAAACATCAATGAACCAATCGTACCAGGATGTGTTAACGCGTTTATAAATGATAATACACCCCAAAAACCGCCAATAAATGCACCATACTTGGGCCCTAATATAATCGCCGCGATAGCGACTGTAAACTGAATAATTGTCGCAGAGGCGCCAACAACAAATGCGCCAAGTGGTAGCATTCCTAACCATGGTACAATCATTTGAATTAGCACAATAGCCATAAAAAAGGTCGTTACAACCAAATATTTTGTCTTTTTGGTACCCATGTTATTCTCCTAAATGGTTTATGCCATATACTATACATTTAAAAGATAGGGTTGTCAATTAAAAATGCCTGTTTGAAAACTCAAAACAGACATTTTTTATAAGCTTATTGTAATAAAGGCGATACGTATGATAGTAGATTCAAACAACTGTAAACTGACGATTTTTGAGACTGATTTGAATATCAGCAGCTTTGGCAACGTTTGGTTCGTGAGTAACAATTATGACTGTTTTCCCAACTTCGTGAGCCAGTTCTTGAAATATACTAATCACCTCTTGTGTATTTTCTTCATCTAAATTACCAGTGGGCTCATCAGCAATAACAATTTTGGCGTCCACTGCCAACGCTCTGGCAATAGCGACACGTTGTTGCTGACCACCAGATAATTGTTGTACATTTTTGTCAGCCAGTGAGCTGTCAATGCCAAGTTTATTAAGCGTGCTGTATATATAATCTTTATCCCCAGTATGCTTGGATTTTGTCATTGATAAAGCCGAAGCAACGTTTTGAGCGGCAGTCATATAATTTAGAAGATTGTAAGCCTGAAATATAATGGCTACTTTTTGGTTCCGATATTTGGTTAAGCCATAAGATTAGATATCCTGATCATCTAGTGTAATTGTTCCCTCGGATGGCGTATCCAAACCTGCCAAAAAGCTTAACAACGTTGTTTTACCAGAGCCTGATTGACCAACAATACTATAAAGTGTGCGGGGCTCAAATGTCATATTAACATTTTCATATAAAGGGCGTTCCTGCGCGTTATATTGATGTGTCAAATTTTTGATTGCTAATGTCATTGACTAACTCCTTTTGTTTTTTCACGTGGTCCTTATTCATTTGACAAAATCTTTTTGGGCTTCAAGCGGAAGATTGGTGTTGACCCTGCAACAACTGCGATAGCGATAATACCTAATCCTAGTCCACCTAATTCAGCCATCGCCGAACCACTTAGCTTCGTCTTTAAGGTTTGTACTTGGCTACCTGTTGCTGACATTGTGTTGCGATTCGTTTGACCAGTTGTTGGTGCACCAGATCCGCCGCCATTTCCACCACCAAATCCTGCACCGGCTGTGGTAGTCTGTGTAGCAGTTGTTTGCTGTGAAACAAGTTGTTTACCAACAGCATTACCAACAAAATTACCAGCAACACCTGCAATGACTAGTGAAACAACTAATATAGCAAATAATTCAGAGAACAATTGCAGTACAATTTTAACTTTGCTTTCACCTAATGACATTAATACACCAATTTCATGACGACGTTCACGAATCATCAATACAGTGATCAAGGCAAGAATAATTGTGCCAGCAATACCAACAACCCAAACAATTTTATTGGCAAAACTTTGAACGTTTTTCATTGGTTTCATCAGCAAAGCATATGTTTCAGAACTTGAGGTTAAACTGAAACTACTTGATACTAATTTTTTAGCAGCTTTTGTAAAGGCAGCTTCTTTAGAAGAGTCCGTCAGTGTGTAAACAACACTTGTAACTGTGGTACTGTCACCATTTACCGTACCAGCGAATGTATAACTACTGAAAATAGTATTGGCTGGATCAGATTGTTGGCCTGGACCACCTTGTGACGAACTGCCAGAAGTTGTCTTGGCTTTGTAGATACCGACAATCTTCATTTCGTATGTCTTAGAAGTCGTGGCAGTTGTTTTGACTTTAATGGTATCACCAACTTTTAGCTTATTGCTTGTTGCTAATTCACTTTCAATTACCACATTATTCGTATTTTTATCTGCTGATGTTATGCCCCTACCAGAAGTAATCGTATAGGCTTTTGACTTGAAATTAGTTTCGGCAGCTGTTGTGGATACACCACTAATGGTAATATCACCTTGGGTGGATGTATCACCTGATGGCCCGCCTTGAGCACCTCCACTTTTTGATGTTGTTGTAATCGCTGTGAAACCACTCGCATTCACAGAAGCACTGTTACTAAACTGATATCCTGCCACATTACTTAGCGCAGCTATTTTTTCAGCTGTGGTTATACTAACCCCAGGCAAGGAAATAGTTGGTCGCGTCGTCGAGGAACTGCTGCTTGACGATGATGCACTTTCCTGACTTTTTCGCATTGCCGCAAAGGCTTTTTCACGATTAGCGCTTAAAGTAACAGTTGTTCCTGCAGCATTTTTAGCACTATTAGTTGCTTGAATCGCCGCATTTTGGATAATTATACCCGCTAAAACAAAGATCATAATCGCACTCATCACCAAGGTAATGAGTGCAGTTCGACCAATTTTTTGCCGTAAATACAAACCAGCTCGTTTGATAAAATCCATGATAACACTCCTTAAACTTACTTAATGATGACAATATATCAACCAAAAGTTAAACTTATATCAATTAAATGAAAATTAAATGAACAAAACTGTTAATATGTTGGTAAATCAACGATTATCCTGTATGATGGAGTTATATTAGATTAGTAAGATTAGAGGATATTTTTATGTTATCAGAGTTTAAAGCATTTATTATGCGCGGAAACGTGCTTGATTTAGCAGTCGGTGTTATCATCGGTGGTGCATTCACTGGTTTGGTTAAGTCATTGACAACTAACTTGATTGGACCAATCATCGCTTTTGCAACTGGTGGTCATTCAGATTTGGATAAGTTACAATTAGTCATTAGCAAAACGTTAACTTTCAAGTATGGCGCTTTCTTAAACGATTTAATTAACTTCTTGATCACAGCATTTGTTGTCTTCATACTAGTCAAGGTAATTAACCGTGTCTTCAAGGCTAATAAAGAAGAAGCTGTTAAAGTTAATCCTGAACTGGAAGTTTTGACAGAAATTCGTAATTTATTGGAAACAGAGAAAAAAGCTTAATATGTACTTTTAACCTACCATGTTCATTGTGGTAGGTTTTTTTGTTCGAAAAAAAACACCACGATGTGGTGTCAATGTTAACGAATTGCTTTTAGAGCGTCATCAATTTGGTTCAGAATCACTTGTTGATTGTCTTTTTGCTCTAAATCGTATGTTTGTAAATCAATTTTGAGTTTTGGCGAAGCATCATAATCATCAAACCAATCGCGGTAAGCTGACCACATCTTGAAATAGTAATCACGCAATCCCTGATTGTTTTCAAATTGTTCATAGTTGCGACCGCGCTTTTTGATGCGATACAAAATCGTTTCAAAATCAGTCTCCGCATACACCATCAAATCAGGTGCTTTTTTAGGCATTTTTTGCAGTTCAGCCATCATATTATCAAGTAAGCTTGTATAGACATCCATTTCAGCATCTGAAATATTGCCATCTTTATGATTTTCCTCAGTGAACAAAGCGTCTTCATAGATAGAACGATCCAACACATTGTTATCATCAGCAAACGCTTGTTTAATCATGTCAAAACGACGATTCAAAAAATAAATTTGAAGCAAGAAGCCGTATTGCTTTGGATCTGAATAGTAAAGGGGTAGCACAGGATTATCACCTACTGGTTCATAAAATGCTTGTGTACCCATATGCTCTGCAATTAAGCCTGTTAATGTCGTTTTCCCAACGCCGATCATGCCCGCAGTAATAATCACCATGACGACCTCCAATAATTTATTAGCTTACTTATCATACAAAAAAAACGCCTAAATAACAAGGTCAATTCTTGGACGTATTGGCAGTAAAAACCGAACTATTTCACCAACATCTTCAAACCAGAACGAATATAACCATCCGTGGAATCACTTGTTTGACTTAATTGCTCACCTACCACTTTAACATCTTTTTTAGTGTAGCCAAGTGCCAAGAGTGCTTCCAGTGCATCATCAAGTGCACGAGAATCACTTGACGCTGTGGATGATGTTGCCACGCCATTTTCAACCGCTAGATCATCTAATTTACCTTTTAAATCCAATACAATTTGTTGTGCAGTTTTTTTACCAACACCTGGAAACTGTGTTAAATATGCGCTGTCATCATTTGCAACCGCATTGACTAATCCAGTAGCATCAGCGCTGGCCAAAATAGCTAAGGCGCTTTTAGGCCCAATACCAGAAACATTTAAAAGCTTGTTAAACAATGCCTTTTCATTCGCATCAATAAATCCAAACAAACTGATGTCATTTTCTCTGACAATTTGTTGCACATAAACATGTGATTCAACATTTTCCTCAAAACGGTAGGGGTTCGCCGTATAAAGACGATATCCAACGCCACTCCGTGAGGCAATCACGATATAGGCTGGTGTAATATTAGTAATTAATCCGTTAATATATTCGTACATATTCACATTCTCTTTCACTATTAGTGTCATTTTATCAGAAGATTAAGCCATCTGTTTTTCCATATTTTTTCTTGACATCGGCTATTAAATCAGCTTGCTTGAACTACTACCCAAACAAAAGCGTTTAATAACGCGACTTATACGTGTTGATTCAAAAAAGTAGCAACTCGTTCAATATATTCTTTTGGATATTCCTCAAAAGCAGCAACATGACCTGCGCCCTTTGGCAACCATACAACGTGCTCTCCCTGATGTTGCCCGATCAATTCGTAAACCATTTTTGTCGGCACAAAATCATCAGCCAAGCCATGAATAAACAATGTAGGCAATTGACTTTTTGCAATTAAAGGACGAGCGTCTGCCTGAGAGTATTGAAAACCAGCCCGCCAACCAGACATCCAATTTAACACATTTAAAACAGGAAAAGCCGGCAAATGAAACATATGTCCCGCCTGATATTTTAGTTCATCATAGGCACTTGTATATGCCGAATCAGATATTACGGCTTTTACATTATTTGGTAGCTTTTCACCACTGACTGACAGAACCGTTGTGCCTCCCATGGACATCCCCATCAAAACAATTTTCTGACGTTGATCCTTCTGACAGACCATATCAATCCACTGCAGATAGTCAAATCGATCCAAATAACCAAACCCAATAAATTTACCGCCTGATTCGCCATGCGCCCGATTATCTGGAATTAAAACGTTAAACCCTAAATTGTAAAACAAGTCACCAAAAGTTGCCATTCTAGCTTTTGTTATACGCCAGCCATGACTCAAAATAACGGTCTTTTCACTGTGCTGATTAGCGACATACCAAGCTTTCAATGTCAAGCCATCAAACGTAGTTAACGTCCAAGTCTCTCGTGGTAATCGATTAAATCTTTCTTGATTAGCAAATAAGACATTATCCGGATACACATCATCTGGAACAACAGTTTTTTCACTAGCCACTGTGGCCATTCTAAAAAGTTGATTCGTGCCAAGAATAGCACCACCCCAAGCCAAACTTGCGGCTAAAAGTGTTGTTGTTCTTTTTTTCATTCATTTATACCTCTATTATTTGTGAATGAACATGGCATCTCCAAAACTGAAGAAGCGATATTTATCTTCAACAGCATGTGCATAAGCATTCAAAATGTTATCACGGCCAGTAAAAGCAGCCACCAGCATGACAAGCGTTGATTTAGGTAAATGGAAATTGGTTATGAATGCATCCACAACAGTCCAATGATAACCGGGCTTAATGAAAATATCAGTCCAACCAGAATCAGCTTTTAATTCACCGTCAAATTTTGACCCAATTGTTTCTAACGTCCTGATTGACGTCGTACCAGTAGCAATAATACGTCCGCCATTAGCACGCACTTCATTCAATTGATCCGCTGCCTCTTGACTTAATTGATAAAACTCACTGTGCATCTTGTGATCGTCAATATTTTCTTCATCAACTGGTCTAAATGTTCCCAACCCAACGTGAAGTGTTAGCTCAACTGTTTTAACACCCTTAGCTCGAACCTTGTCTAATAATTCAGGCGTCCAATGCAACCCTGCGGTTGGCGCGGCAGCGGAACCATCTACTTTTGAATAAACAGTTTGATAACGCTCTTGGTCAGCTAACTTTTCTTTAATATAAGGTGGCAATGGCATTTCACCTAACTGCTCCAATAATTCCATGAAAATCCCATCATAATGGAATTCAATATAGCGACCACCATGCTCCAATTCGCCAACAACCGTAGCTGTCATAATCGGATTGTCTAAGTCATCCCCAAACACAATTGTCGAGCCAATTGGTGATTTTTTTGCCGGTTTGACCAATGTTTCCCAAACGTCACCATGATCTTGTCGCAACAATAGGACTTCGGCATGACCACCTGTCTCTGGTCGAGCCCCATGTAAACGTGCTGGCAAAACGCGTGAATTATTCATCACAATTGCATCTCCGGCGTTGACATAGTCCAAAATATTATAAAAATGCTTATCCTCATATTGACCTGTCTCTGCGTTAAGGACCAACAAGCGTGAGGCATCCCGCTGCTTTAAAGGCGTTTGTGCAATCAATTCTTCTGGTAAATCATAATCAAAATCTGATAAAGTATAGTGTTTCTCTGTTGTCATTATTAGTTTCCTTTTCCGCCGCTGTTACCAGCCAATCCTGTTGCTTTTTCAAATTCATATCCTGTCTGTGAGACAGCTGCTTTTTCGTCAACTGACAGCTGTTTGTTCACGTTAGGAATGTCAAATCGGTGTAACACGTCTGCATAAGTTAAATGATTCTTGTTGAGATATTCAACCAATAAGGCGAGTTCATGCCGTTGTATGGGTGTCGGTTTATTGATGGTAATGACTTCATCAAATGCCCGCTCGACTTGTCGGTCAAATCGCTTATTTTCCGGCTCAATCACATATGATTGTTCAATCATTTCTAACCGCTTTTTTAATTCCGGCCATAACTTATCAAATGACAATGGTTGACCAAAAGGATATTGTTGCATCAAAACAGAGTCAAGCGATAAATTGACCATACTAGGGCTTTCGTACTCTGCTTCGTGAATGTGACCGTGCACCGACAAAATTGGATATGGCAAATCAATTGCGTAATGGCTTAACCAAACCTGAATGCCATTTATTTTAATAGTCTTTGCCGTATCTACCACCTCAATGAGTTTTGTTTCAGGTGCCTTCAAGGCAGCTTTTAGTTGGTCAGAATGATCATGATTGCCTTTGAAAAAAACTTTTTCCCCTTTTAGGCGAGCCAATTGTGCTACAAAATCTTGCTTCTTACGAAACATACCCAAATCACCTAAAAAATACACAACATCATCATCGTTTACCGTAGCGTTCCATTGGTTTTCAAGATACTCATCCATATTCGTAACTGTGGGATCAATACCTAAATTACGCAATGCATCTGCTCTTGATTTATCAAAATATAAAATTTTCTCATGATTAAAATGTGTATCAGAAATGATAAAGTTCATGTTAGTTCCTCTTGATAAGGTATGCCAAGGTGCTCATAAGCTGCTTGCGTCACCACACGCCCACGCGGGGTGCGTTGCAAAAAGCCAATCTGCAACAAATAAGGTTCAACCATGGACTCTAATGTTTCAGCTTCTTCACCAATATTAGCCGCAATTGTATTTAAGCCAACTGGCCCACCATGATAATAAGCAATCATCGTTTCCAAAAATTTATGATCTGTTTCGTCTAAGCCACGATTATCAACACGTAATTTATCCAATCCAACACTAACAATTTCTTTATCGATTGCTTGTTTCCCTTGTACTTGTGCAAAATCCCTTACCCGTTTTAATAAGCGATTGGCAATTCGCGGTGTACCGCGTGACCGTAGAGCAACTTCATAAGCACCTTCTGGCTTAACAGGTGCATTCAAAATATCAGCTGTACGGACCACAATATGTTGCAACTCTTCTGGTGTATAAAACTGAAGCGCGTTAATGATACCAAATCGATCCCGCAGTGGCTTCGATAACATACCAGGTCGGGTTGTCGCACCGATTAGCGTGAAAGGTGGCAAAGGAAAATGGACTGCACGGGCAGTCGGCCCTTGCCCAACCATAATATCAACAAAATAGTCTTCCATCGCTGAATACATCATTTCTTCAATGTTGGTTGGCATCCGATGAATTTCATCGATAAACAAAATATCACCTGGCTCAAGTTCGTTTAGCAATGCCACTAAATCACCTGGTTTCTCAATAGCAGGACCTGATGTCGTCTTGATATGGACCCCCATTTCATTAGCAATAATCATCGCTAACGTAGTTTTGCCTAATCCTGGTGGGCCAAATAACAGTACATGATCCAGCGCCTCTTCTCGTTGCTTGGCAGCAGCAATATAAACAGCCAGCTCTTCTTTGAGTGGTGTCTGTCCAATATACTCACGTAAATGTTGTGGCCGTAATGATAATTCATCGCGCTGCTCTGCCGCGTTGGCTTCCGCATCACGTAATAGTTCATCAACCTCAGTATCTTCTTCGTACCATTGATTAAATTGTGGTCCTTTTTCTATCATATCAATTATTATACACGTTTATGACAACGTAAAAAAGCCATTCTATCGACGATAAAATGGCTTTTTAAAAAGAATGGATAATCCACAACACGTTACTATTACCGTGCAACAATCACTGTCAAATCAGACAAATCCTCATGTCGACGATTATAAAACTTCACTGTATATTGTTTGTCACTAACTGTCAAAATAGCATACGTACCACCCAAGTTAGCGTGTAATCCTTTGGGAATAGTGGTAGAGCCAGGATTAATAAATAGCTTACCTTGATAGGTAACAGCGCCTTCTTTATGCGTATGTCCAAAAAGCACCACTTGCGTGAAGTGAACCCCAATAGTTGGACAAAATAAAATTAATTAACTAACAGACTCAGTGGTGAGTTGTCGATATTGAACC
>NZ_BMBS01000019.1 GCF_014634805.1 Leuconostoc falkenbergense | reverse complement strand
AGTGCTTGATGACCAATTGCAGCATCATAAAAAGAAGCTAAATGCCTTGAAACACTTGACTTCTGGTAGAAAAAAACTGGTACTGTATCAACAGCATCAGTTTTTTTGCTACAAAATTACATCATAGCGTTTATAATGATCCACCCGGGAGTCGAACCCGGATTTCAAGAACCGGAATCTTGCGTGCGATCCATTACACTAGCGGATCATAACTATTTAATTATAGCCTATTTCACTGGAATTTCAAAGAAAGTTATGTCACCAATATCAAACCCAATATTACCAGCAAATTGATTCGTCAGTGTATTTTGAAAGCTAGGCAGTCCTACTTCAGACACAGGGACGATTAAATGAACGTTTTCATCGTAATTTGTGGTCATAATGTGATAGTCATTTTGTGTTAACCAGTAAGTGAGACTGTCAACGTGCTTATAGGCAATCGTAATGGTCACTTGATGCAACGATAGTCGTTCGACAAATCCAGCTGCTTTTACCCCGTCTGCTGTTGTGCTAGCATAAGCACGAATTAAGCCCCCAGCACCTAGTTTGACACCACCAAAATAACGTGTCACAACGGCAACAACGTCGTGAATTTGATTTTTTTGGAGGACTTCTAGCATTGGAACGCCAGCCGTACCATTAGGTTCGCCATTATCACTAAAACGTTGTATTTGATCTTGATCACCAAGCATGTAGGCAAAAACATTGTGACTGGCTTTGTAATGTTGTTTGTTTATTTTTGCAATAAACAGGCGTGCTTCTTCTTCAGAAGTAACTCGCGCTACATTCAAAATAAAACGGGATTTTTTGATGACTTGTTCCCAAGTATATGTTTTTGGAGAAATTGTGAAGTAATGTGCCATACATCGTATTATACAGTATGAAAATAGAAAATCTCTACGGAAGACAGTTAGTCTGTCCTAAAATAGATAATAATTTAGGCGAATCAAGGTCTGCATTTCAGGATGGTATTTGCCAACGTTGTAATCAAAAAATAGTAGCGCCATTACCCAATGACGCGTTTTATTGCCGTGCCTGTCTGACGCTTGGCCGTGTTAGTTCATTAGATAACTTGGTCTCTTTGCCTGAACCTAATCATTTTAGCGGGAAAGTGACACTAAGTTGGACAGGTACTTTAACCCATCAACAGCAAAAAGTTAGTGAAGACTTATTGATCACTTTAGCACTACATCGAGAGCATTTAGTTTGGGCTGTGACAGGCGCAGGCAAAACGGAAATGTTGTTTCCACTCATTTATCGTGCATTACAGCAAAAATTACGCGTCGGCATTGTTGCACCACGTGTTGATGTCATTGTTGAATTGTCGCCACGATTACATGCTGCATTCGCACAGACGGACATGGTGACGTTATATGGGGAACAGACCGATTGTTATCGGTATACTCAGCTTGTGTTGGCAACAACACACCAGCTCCTGAAATTTAGAGAAGCCTTTGATGTCCTAATTATTGATGAAGTTGATAGTTTTCCATTTGCTGGTAATGACATGCTCACGCATGCTGTCAACAATGCGGTTAAAGTTTGCCATACGATGGTTTATCTGACCGCAACACCAACACGACAACTTAGAAAACGGATTAACAAAGGATTACCAGTGTCGTATTTGCCACTGCGATTTCATCAACATTTGTTACCAGAAATTCAATTGGCACGCCTCAATAAGTGGCGCAAAAAACTACCTAAAAAGTTTCAAAAACAGCTTAGTCACTTAGTAGAATCAAATAAACGATTTTTGATCTTTGTGCCCAAAGTTGCAGATTTAAAACCAGTTCACGACACGATTAATCGGTGGTTTCCTAAAATGCGTGGTGATTTTGTTCATGCCAATGATAAACGTCGACAAGAAAAAGTTAAAAGTATGCGTAATGAAGAGGTGCAATATCTTGTAACAACAACAATACTTGAACGTGGTGTGACTTTTCCTGGCATCAATGTCATTATTTTAGGCGCTGACGATGAAATGTTTACTGAGAATGCTTTAGTTCAAATTGCTGGTCGAGTTGGTAGAAAATCTGATTGTCCAACTGGTCTTGTGTTGGCTTACGTTGAACATGTAACATTAAAAGTCAAAGCAGCTCAACGTCAAATTATACGGCTCAATCGACTTGGGGAGAAATTGCGTGAATCCATGTAGACGGTTATGTCAACTTTGTGAATTGCCTTTACCAAGCAATCAATCATTTTTAGCGTTGTTAGGTATAATGCCCGACGATTCGGCTAAGTTGTGTGATGATTGTTGTAACCAATTGGTGCGTATTAATGGCAAGTGTTGTCCAAACTGTGGCAGGTTACAAACCACACAGGAAATGTGTTTTGATTGCATTCGCTGGCAAAATAAAGGCTACCCGTTATTGAGACATCGTGCCCTTTATCAGTATAATGATGTCATGAAACATTATATGCAGCAATATAAATTTAACGGTGATTATTTATTAAAAGGAGTGTTTAATCACGACTTAATCCAGTTGATTGATAATATTGATAAGGATATTGTTGTCCCAATTCCAGTCAGTCACTATACTATGCAAACACGTGGGTTTAATCAAGTTGTTGGCATGCTAGATGGGCAAACTTTATCCGACATATTGTCCATTGCTGCAAGCAAAAAAGATCACCAATCACAATTTGGGCGACGTGAGCGTATGAACCGTCAACAGCCTTTCGCCCTCAATGTTTCAAGCCAATTAATTGTAGGTCAGCGTATTTTATTAGTGGATGATGTCTACACAACCGGTAATACAATGTACCATGCGGCTAATTTGCTTTATCAGGCGGGCGCGAAAACTGTCAAAAGTATCTCATTGGCCCGTTAAAAATGAAAAAATGGTGAATTTTACAGAAAACGCTTACAGTTGTGATATAATGTAGTTAGCAACAAGATAAAAACCACGCTGAATTTGATGATACTTAGATTATTATCATAATAAAGCGTGTATGGAGGAATTTATTATGTTAGATTATAATGTACGTGGTGAAAACATCGAAGTAACAGACGCAATCCGTGACTATGTTGAGAAGCGTTTAACGAAGTTGAATCGTTATATCGAAGAAAGTGCAAAAGCAAATGTCAATTTACGCACATATCGTTCGGATAACTCTGGTAAAGTAGAAGTCACAATCGTATTACCATACGTAGTGTTGCGAGCTGAAGATACAAATGCTGACATGTATGCGGCAGTAGACAATGTATCCGAAAAAATTGAACGCCAAATTCGTAAGTATAAGACAAAAATTAACCGTAAGTCACGTGAAACAGGCTTTAAGGGTATTGATTCACATGATGAAATTCCTGAGACTGACGTTGACGATTCGGCATTACAAATTGTACGTACAAAGCAGGTCGATTTGAAGCCAATGTCACCTGAAGAGGCAGCGTTGCAAATGGATTTGCTAGAACATGATTTCTTTATCTTTAAGGATGCTGAGTCTAACACAGATTCAGTCATCTACAAGCGAACAGATGGTAAATATGGTTTGCTTGAAACAGCTGAATAAGAACAAAAATAACCAGCTATCATTGAAAGTGATAACATGTGGTACATTCCTAGGGAGTTGTGCTACATCGCTTTCTATACTAGCTGGTTTTAATTAATTGTTGATATGAAAGGTTTATCACATGAAAACAATTCAAATTGGTAATACAAATTTGACGGCAAGTGCAGTTGCCTTGGGTGTCATGAGAATTGCCGACAAAACATCAGATGAGGCAAAAAAAATTGTTGAAACGGCATTGGTTTCCGGCATTAATTTTTTTGATACAGCAGATATTTATGGCAGTGGTCGATCATCCATCGTTTTTGGTCAGGCATTGAAAGATATAGGTGTCAAGCGTGACGATATCTTCATACAGTCAAAAGCTGGTATTATTTTACCTAACGGTCAAGTGAACGGGGATGGTGAAAGAGGGCCACGATTTGATTTTAGTTATGATCATCTGATTGCTAGTGTTGATATTGAACTAGAGCGTTTACAAACTGATTATCTTGATACGTTTTTGCTGCATCGACCAGATACATTAGTTGACGTTAATGAGTTAGCACGTGCTTTCACAGACTTGAAAACCACTGGGAAAGTGCACCATTTTGGTGTTTCTAACATGAACCCATATCAAATTGCGCTGATTCAAAATGCTTTAGGAGATGAAAAGCTGCAAATTAACCAGCTGCAATTTGGTATTATGCACACTAATATGATTGATTCCGAACTGCATGTGAATATGAATGACGCAGCCAGTGTTGATCATGATGGTGGTATTCTATCTTACGCAAGGTTACACAATCTGACAATTCAAGTTTGGTCACCATTCCAATTTGGATTTTTTGAAGGTGTTTTCATTGATAATGAAAAGTTTCCAGAACTTAATCAAACGTTACAAAAGTTGGCTAGCAAATATGACGTATCAAAAAGTGCAATTGCCGTTGCCTGGATTTTGCATCATCCGGCTAACATGCAAGTTATTATTGGATCAATGACGCCAAGCCGTATTATTGATATGACCAAGCTTGATTTTCAGTTGACTAATCAGGAATGGTATGATGTCTATACAGCAGCAGGGAATACTTTGCCATAATTTCTTTAAAAATGATAAAACTTTATAAAGTTATCCACAAGGCCACTTCAATCTCGTATGCTATTAGTAGCAGAGTTTAAGATGAAGAGGTTTTTTATGTTGGGTTGGCAAACGGTGTTTGGGAATAAACGTATATTGGGAAAGTGGCTACTAGCAGTGATTTTACCGGTCTTACTAATCGGAGGCTATTTGGGGGCAACTAGTCACAGTAATCAGAAAACTGACCGACTAGTCGTAGCGGTGATAAACCAAGATAAGGCAGCGTCTTTGAATGGTAAAAACCAACGATTTGGCGACACGTTTCAGCAACAATTAAAGGAAAGTAAGCATTTCAAAACCAGTACTTATCAGTCAACTCGGGTAGCAAAGCAGGCGCTAAAGCAAGGGCGTATTAGCGCGATAGTGGAGATTCCGGCTGCATTAACGACGCAATTAGCAAATTATAAAAAGAGTGGCAAATCGGGTACTGTCAATGTTAGTGTTGCAACAGGAAATAGCCAATATGGTACGCAATACATTGAAAACCAAATCAATGCAGTGGTTGCACTAGCAAATAATAAGTTGTCTTTGGGTAATACAAGTGATTCAACGCTATCAAAGTTGAGTTCACAAAGTCAAAATTTAGCAAAGCAAACAAAAGACTTACAAACCAATTTACAAGCGGTAGGGAATGCTATCGATGTTAATGCTGCAAATGATTTGCAGTCGGATGCATCTGATCTAATCACTGATTTGTCTACATATTCAGCGCAGCTTAATGATGCTGTTAATGCGGATGATAAAACAAAAATTCAGTCTTTAGCGGTCGAAATTAACAATATCTCGTACAAAATGCAAACAACAATTGCTGGTGGCATAGGTAGTCTTGCCACCAATTTAAGTAGTACGAAAGCATTGAGTGACCAGTCGGGTGTTATTCAATCAAGTGCAAAAGATATCAATAGTGGACAGCAACAAATTTCAAGTCAACTAAAATCACTATTGAGTAATCAGCCAGATAAGAATACGGCACTGACACAGATGCTGATGTTAAAAATGACTGATATCAAGCCAATCAAAACGCAAGGGCAAGTCTTAATGGCTTCATTATTAGTCGTTGGTGTTTCAGTGATGTCTGTGCTGTTTGGATTATTATTGCCAGTTAAGCCGACTAAAACCGATGCTTTAGCATTAGAACAATGGTGGGAAAACTTTCAAATTGGTGGTTTGCTAAGCATTTTGGGTAGTTTTTTGATGGTAGGAAGCGCTTTGCTCTGGCATGTGAACATCGGTAATTTTTGGTATATGACTGGTATCGCGTTATTGAGTCAATGGGGCATGATGAGTTTGGTTTGGTATTTGAAGCAATGGCTAGGACAGGCTGGTTGGTGGCTGTCAACTGTACTATTAGCTATCCAAACTGTCTTTGTTGTGCCTAATGATCCAATTATTTTACAGGATTCAATCTTTGCATTTATAAGACCATTTTGGCCATTGTCAGCTTTGAAAAATGCAGTCAATTCACTTGTTTTTGGCGGTAATGATATTGAGCAAAATGTCATGATTTTGATTATTTGGCTTTTGGCACTGACAATTTTACTTGTTACGTACTATCGCGTCAAACAACGCGAAAATTTGAAACAAGAATTAAACGTATAAAAAAGACGATACACGGCATTGCTGAGGTATCGTCTTTTTGTTGACTTGTGTGATTAAAAAACAGTTGTAGCATCATTGAAGTTAATAATATCAGCTTGATCATCAGCTGATAAGTCGAGCTGCATGACTGCGCCGTTCGCAACACTGATGGCTGACAAGTCACGTCTACCGAAATATTCGGCAATAGCACGAATAGTTGTGCCATGCGAGACGAGCAGAATATTATCACCATCATGGTGCTGATTTAGTAGGTCATTGAAACCATGTTTAATCCGTTTTAGGAACGCTTCGTGATTTTCAGCTAAATTGAAAGGATCTGCTTCAGCCATGACGTTCATTGCATCAGCCATGCTGTAACGTGTGATAACATCCGAAAAATTATTAAACTGGTCATTCTTATAGGCACCTAACGTTGTGAGTACAATTTCACCGCTAATACCTTCAAAGGCACCAAAATTTTCTTCTCGGAAATCAGGAAGTTGCGTCGGATCTGAAAAATTAGACGCCGCATTGTTAGTTAGAATGTAACGCGCGGTATGGATAGCACGCGTTAAATCTGATGAGTAGGCACCATCAAAATGCACATTTGCTAATCGAGTGCCGGCATGATAACCATCTTGAATGCCCTTTTCAGTTAGAGGGGCATCAGACCACCCTTGAAAACGATGCAAAAAGTTGAAATAAGTTTCTCCATGGCGCACCATGTAGATATGGACTGACATACTGTTCCTCCTCAATATAATAATTCCATTTTACCATAATCACGAACAATTAAATTAGTGATAAAGTAAAGATTAGTAACCAATCAAAAAAACGAGTATGTTTTACTCGTTTTTGACTAATCAATGATTAGATAATTCACTTTCAGATTGTGACTCAGACTCAAGTTCTTCATCATCGAAAATGCCATTACTATTAACATCTTCTTTTGGTGTAGGGAGCTCTTTCACAATGAATTCAGATATATAAGCATTATCGTAATCAAGTGCTGTTAACTGGAAATTGGCAACAGCCATAGTATCACCTGCCCGGAACTCAGGATCGTGGTTCAATACATAACCGGTCAATGTCACTGCATCATCATTTTCTAGTTCTTTGATATTTTTATCAAAGTAGCGTTCAAAGTCATACAGAGTCATCTTACCAGAAACTTTGAAACGATGATCACCAAGTTTTTCAATGTAATCGTCTGATACATCATCTATTTCGTCACGAACTGTACCAAACAGTTCTTCGTAAATATCCTTATCAGTAATTAAACCAGAAGTACCACCATATTCATCAACAACAATGGCGATAGGTGAACGCTTGATGATCATTTCATCCATGACATCGTGCAAGTCCATATTTTCAGGAACGGCGGGGATGTCACGCATAATTTTTGAGACAGGGTCAGATGATTTAATACGTGCTTGACGGACAAGATCGTAGTTAAAGACATAACCTAATACTTTATCCTTGTCATTGTCTGCAACAACTGGAAAACGTGAATAACGTTCTTGTAAATATAAATTAACACCTTCTGCAATAGAAGCTTTAACATCAATAACGGTCATTGATGTCCGATCAATCATGATATCAACAGCTACTTTATCATTCATTTCAAAAGCACGTTGCATGAAAGTTAAATCTTCTTCATCTAATTCGCCGGCTGCCGCAGCATT
This sequence comes from Leuconostoc falkenbergense, assembly GCF_014634805.1. Taxonomy (GTDB): domain Bacteria; phylum Bacillota; class Bacilli; order Lactobacillales; family Lactobacillaceae; genus Leuconostoc; species Leuconostoc falkenbergense. The sequence continues at coordinate 29,481 of NZ_BMBS01000019.1, read as the reverse complement.
TTTAGACAATGATAAAATTTCAGTTTGAGAATATATATCCTCTTCGCCATCAGTTCTAAATCCCAATAAATGTGTAATGCCGTTTGACAAGTGATCCAACGTCCATATTAAGGGAAATAAAGTGACATGAAAGAAACGAACAGGTCGAACAATGAATAGTAGGACTTTTACAGGCGATTCAATCGCAATATTTTTAGGAACAAGATCTGTAAATACAGCGTGCACGATTGTGAAGATAATCATGGCTGCAACTGAAGCAACTGCGTGGGCATATTCGGCAGGAATAATACCAGAGTTGAGAATGATGTCGGCGACGGTTTCTTCACCAATCCAACCTAAAATCAAACTTGTTAATGTGATCCCGACTTGCGCTGTCGAGAGATATTCAGTCAGGTGTGTCACCATGTGAATGGCGTTACTGATGTTGCGTGAAGGCTTATCGCGGTCCTCTTGCAACACTCTTAGCGCACTAAGGCGCACCTTAACTAATGAATATTCTGTTAAAGTAAACAGAATAGCTAACAACAAGACCACCAAAATAACAAAAAAGTTGATGATCAAAGACGGACCAGAATCCAAATTCGTAAACCTCTTTTCTTATATACTAAGAGTTATTATACCAAAAAAAGTCATCATACGGTGACTTTTATCGCTTCTTAAAATTTAACGAATGATTAAGTTTTAAGTTGATATTGAGAGGTATAAAGGCGAACAAAAATTACCTTAATGATTTCTTTAAAATTTAAATTTCACAAACAAAACACCTTAATACATCGAGTGTCTACCGCTTTTATTAAATTAGTTCACAGTGTCTTAATTAATATAAACCTTGATATATCAACACTTTAAATGTTCGTGGTAGGTGCTTGTGAAATTTTATGATTTATGTGGTTTGTGAATTCACCTATGACTTGATTTTATCGAACAAATGTTTGTGAAGACAGTTTTGGTCCTTGTGTAATTATGGAATTCCGGTAAACTATTAATCAACAGTTCTAGCTAAAACTAAACAAAAATAATAGATTAAATGAGAGGTACACGTCATGGAAAAAGTAACAATATACACAAAATATAATTGTGTGCAATGCAAGATGACGAAAAAGTTTTTGGAAGCGCAAGGTATTGCCTTTAAAGAAGTCAATATTGAAGAAGAAACACAATATGTTGATGAATTGAAGGCTAATGGCTATCGTCAGACACCGGTCGTTGCTATTGAGGGTATGCCATCATTTTCTGGCTTCCGTCCAGACGTGCTCAAAAAAATATCCGCTTAATTCAAGCCGTATTTCGAGCATCTTGCGACGTAGTCGTAATGATGTTTTTTTATTAGATTATTTTGTGGGATGAGCAGTACAAAGATGAAACAAAAAAGGGGATAGCGTTATGGCATTGAAAACATTAGATATTGATAAAGTTACTTACTTTGATTTAAACAACCAAATCAACATTCCAAAAAACAATCAAATTCAAATTGAAAAGGATCAAGAAGCACTTGATGCATTTTTAACCGAGAATGTATGGCCAAATGTGCTGAAATTTGATTCATTAGCACAAAGATTTGAATGGCTTTTTGACAATGATTTTTTGGAGCGCAGTTTTATTGAAAAGTATCGAATGCCATTCATTGAAGAACTATACGCTTACCTTGACAGTGTTCATTTTAACTTCAAGTCATTTATGGCTGCCTTTAAATTCTATAATCAATATGCCCTAAAAACTAATGATGGTGAGCATTACGTTGAAACATATGTTGATCGTGTTGCAATGAATGCGCTGTACTACGCAGACGGAAATGAAGCGTTGGCATTGCGATTGGCTGATGAAATGATTCACCAACGCTATCAGCCAGCAACCCCTTCCTTTTTAAATGCAGGACGCGCGCGTCGTGGCGAATTGGTGTCATGTTTTGTGATACAAACGTCAGATGACATGAACTCGATTGGCCGAACAATTAATTCTGCATTACAATTATCAAAAATGGGTGGTGGCGTCGGCATTAATGTTTCTAACGTTCGTGAAGCTGGTGCGCCAGTAATGGGCATTGCAAATGCTGCGGGCGGTGTCGTACCAATCATGAAGCTACTTGAAGATTCCTTTACTTTTTCATCACAAGTTGGTGCACGTCAGGGTGCTGGTGTTGTCTATTTATCAGTTTTCCATCCCGATATTTTGTCATTTTTGTCAACTAAAAAAGAAAATGCGGATGAAAAAATCCGTGTTAAAACCTTGTCACTTGGATTAACTGTTCCAGACAAGTTTTATGAATTAGTTAAAGAAAATCAACCAATGTATCTTTTTAGTCCCGAAGACATTGAAAAAGTTTATGGTGAGCCATTCAACTATGTTGATATTACGGGTGAATACGATAATATGGTCGCTAATGAAGCCATTCGTAAATACCGCATTGACCCCCGCATGCTTGAAGAAGAAATTTCTAAGTTGCAGCAAGAATCAGGCTATCCTTATATTATTAATCTTGATACTGCAAATAAGACTAACCCAATTAAAGGTAAAATTGTATCTTCAAATTTGTGTTCAGAAATTTTGCAGGTTCAGACACCATCAGAATTGAACAATGAGCAGCAATATACAAAGCTTGGATCAGACATCAGTTGTAACTTGGGATCAATCAACATTGTTAATATGATGCAAACTGATAATTTTGAGGAATCGGTGGATACAATGGTGCGTGCATTGACTTTTGTCTCTGACTCATCAAATCTAGATGTCGTGCCTTCTGTTGCTTTAGGTAATCGTGAAAAGCATGCAATTGGATTGGGTGCAATGGGGTTGGCAGCTTATTTTGCCCAAAATAAAATGTATTATGGTGATGAGGAAGCATTGGACTTTACATCAACGTTCTTTATGGCGCTTAATTATTACTCAATCAAGTCATCTATGAAAATTGCCAAGGAACGTCATGAACAATTCTTTGAATTTGACCAATCAACCTATGCTACCGGCGAATACTTCAATACTTATTTAGAAAAAGATTGGGCACCAAAAACTGCGAAGGTTCAAGAAGCATTTTCAGATCATCACTTGCCAACGAAACAGGATTGGGCTGAATTACGAGATAATGTGATGAAGTATGGCATGTACCATGCTTATCGTCATGCCATTGCGCCAACTGGTTCTATTTCTTATGTTAATGACACGACCGCTTCTTTGTTACCAATCGTTAATCGTATTGAAGAGCGACAAGAGGGCATGATTGGTAAAGTCTATTACCCTGCACCAGGATTGAGTAATGAAACAATGCCTTATTACATCTCTGCCTATGATACTGATATGAGGAAAGTAGTTGACGTCTACGCTGCTGCCCAAGAGCATATTGACCAAGGTATGGCATTAACATTCTTCATGAGATCGACTTTGTCAGATGACCTGTATGAATGGAAAAAGGGACGCACAGATAAAATGACAACGCGTGATTTAACCATTTTACGCCACTACGCATTTAATAAAGGCTTAAAGTCAATTTATTACGTTCGAACATTTACTGATGATAACCAAGAGTCTGGTGTGAGTGAGTGTGAAAGTTGCTCGATTTAACGATTAAAAAATGTTGCGCAAGTAATCACGGTAAAAGATTCTGGATGAGAGTTGAGTTGAATGACACACATTAATTTATTATATGCTTCAACAGAGGGTAATACGAAATCATTTGTTGAAAAGCTTAAAAAAGTTGCTATGGAACAAGGGGATACTTTGGATGCTCGATTAATTGGTGAGGAAACAGAGTACGCTAATGAAACAGAACCTTTTGTTGCCCTTGTACCAACGTATTTGACAGGCGGAACGGGTACAGGGCCAGAAGTTACTGAGGTCTTTACTAATGCGTTGGGCGAATATATTGATTTTGGTAACAATGCAAGTTATTTAAAGGGAATTGTCGGATCAGGTAATCGTAATTTCAATGTTCAGTTCAATTTAACGGGTATTCGTTATGCGAAAAAATTTAATGTGCCAATGATTGCTTCTTATGAGTTGCGTGGCAGTGCATTTGATGCTGAAGTAATATATAATAAAATAAAACGTAATATTGGAGAACAATAATGGCACATATTAATAATGGCTCATATACGGCAATCAACTGGAACAATATTGAGGATGAATTGGATAAGGCAACGTGGGAAAAGTTGACGCAACAATTTTGGTTAGATACACGTATTCCGATTTCAAACGACTTGAAGCACTGGCGTGGCAACATGTCTGATCAAGAGCGCGAAACAATGAATTTAGTGTTTGGTGGACTAACAACACTAGATACACTTCAGTCACAAGATGGCATGGCGCAACTTAAGTTAGATGCTATTAACCAGAAAGAAGAAGCGGTGTTGAATAATATTCAATTTATGGAATCTGTTCATGCAAAATCTTATTCTTCTATTTTTGAAACGTTAAATGAAAAAGCTGAAATTGAGAAAATTTTTGATTGGGCTGATACCGACGAATTTTTACAATTTAAAGCACACCGGATTAACGATATTTACCAAACAGGCACAGCTTTACAAAAGAAAATTGCCTCTGTCTTCCTAGAAACTTTCTTATTCTATTCAGGTTTTTATACGCCATTATATTTTTTGGGCCATAATAAAATGTTGAATGTTGCTGAAATTATTAAACTGATTATTCGAGATGAGTCAGTTCATGGTACTTACATTGGGTACAAATTTCAGATTGGTTTCAATCAATTATCGGAAGAAGAACAAGCAGAATTACAAACTTGGATGTATAATTTGCTTTATGAATTATACGAAAATGAAGAAAAATACACACATGAGTTGTACGATGAAATTGGGTGGACAGATCAAGTTTTGACTTTCTTGCGTTATAACGCGAATAAAGCGTTAATGAACTTAGGGCAAGAACCAATGTTTCCTGATGGCGCAGATGATGTGAATCCTGTTGTTATGAACGGTCTTTCAACTTCAACAGCTAATCATGATTTCTTCTCGGGTGTTGGCAATGGTTATCTACTTGGCGAAGTTGAAGCCTTGGATGATGATGATTATAAGAAATGGCTATAAACTAAAAAAAATCGCGTTAGCGATTTTTTTTATATTTCTTCGTTTTTGAAAATTGATAACTTGGTTAGACGCTTGGCAAGTGTGGCATAAAGGGAGGCGGCTAAAATAACCCAAGCGTAGGCAAATAATATACTGGCAATTGTGTCGCTTAAATAGTTAGCGCTAAAGTATAAACGTGACAGCAAGGACATGAGACCTACTAATATGATAGCCCAACCACCAATCAACTGGCTCCTTGAAGAAGTGATATTGGGTATAACGAGTAATAACAAAATGAAGATAGCTGTAAAAATACTAAATATGTGTAGACTTGGAAAGGAATAACCGGTATCGCTAAGTAGGTGACCAATTGGTCGATTGCGTTCTACTAATTGGCACACGATGAAAGCTAAAATTTCACCAATAACAATTGTAAGAACGGACCATATAGCTGGAATTCGAAGACCAGCCACTAGTAAAATGCCAGCTAAGATAAAAATATAAATCAAATCAACAACAGGAGAACCAAGAAATGAAAAAATTGACATGACGATATCGTTTAATCCTGTTTGTGTTGTTGACATAAAATATCGGACACCATCATCTATAACGGGTATAATAAAATTAATTTTGACAAGTATTGTTATTAGAATTGCTAATATGACACACAAAATTGCGCGCCGTATTTGCTTGCTTTTAACGGAAATAATCATGCAACTAATCTCCAAAATATCTTTTTCTATATTCTTCTAGTATAAAGGAAATCATATGCCAATTACAATACTATCAATAATTAATACTGATGGATTCATAGCACTTGCTGGTTTTATAGCGTGATGTTGTTCATTGAAGACCAATCATGTGATAGCTTATCGTGCCGGTAGTGATGATTTTAATATGTTTTCATTAAATAACAGTCATCGTAAAAGCCATCAATCCTAAAATACAAACAAATATCATGAAAGCCCGAGTAATGATTTGCACAGCCGCAATCATTACTCGGGCTTTTCTCAAACAAACTTAAAAATTATGCGCCAGTATAATCTGGTGATAACTTATTAACTGGTGGCGTGAATTTACGCATTGCTTCGGCAAGATGAACAAAATTGGTAACCAAATGCTGGTTAGGTGCTTGTGTACCATTTTTGTCAGCCAAATCCGCAATCCAACCGTTGATATAATCAACTTCTGTTGGGCGACCTTTGACAAAATCTTGATACATAGATGGAAAATGTAAGGGATTGGCAACATTTGAGACATAATCAACTTGTTTAACCATGTCATCACGCGATTCAATGAGTTGAATGCCAGCCGCTTCAGCAGCATCGTAAGCCTCGTTAACCAATGGTCGAGCAATACCTTCTAAGAAGCCGTCATAGGCCATTAACTGACCCATACGTGATTGGAACATTGTAGCAATTGAGTTTTCCACGGCATTAAAGAAAACTTTTGTCAAAAGAGTACCCATGAAATTTTCAGTGTAAGAAGGATTCAAATGTGCTGCTTGGAAGTCTTTTTGAACCTGATCCATTACTTCAGATGGCTTTTCTGTCAAATTGGCATAAACTGATGAGCCGGCACTTTCAGCGCCCATGAAATCAACGTCGCCGTAATCGTTCAAGACAGTGGCAATCATCGCTGTACCACCAATAATATGTTCGTCATCAAAATAGTGTTGCAGTTTTTCGATATGTCCCATACCATTCATTGCACCAAGTGCTGTTTGACCTGCTTTAAACTTTGGCGCAAGACGATCAAGTGTATCTTGCAATTGCATTTGCTTCATGAAGAAAATCCAAACATCTGGATCACCTTCATATTCTTCAGGTGAAAAGATGTTGATTTTAATTTGATGTCGGTCTTTGTGATCGCGAGATTTCCAAACTTTGTTATCTTGCTGGCGAATTTTATCCAAGCTTGCTTGTGTTGGCTCAACATAGTCAACTGAAACGCCGGCATTTTCTTGCAGTAAAATACCATAACGTAGTCCCATTGCACCCGCACCTACAACTGTATATTTCATAATTTTTAACGTCCTCCAATAAATAATAATTTAATACTAATCTTTTTCTAATAAACTGTCAATATGAATACGGAAATGTTTGAAAAAAATATCATAAACTGATGATTCAATCAAATTTTTTTTTGATTTATAAGAAAGGGCTGCAAGGAATTTGGAAAGGTTATATAATGATTTATGTAAGTTGGTTGTGTAAACCAACCAACCCGAAAACAATTAAAAGGCAGATGTTTAATCATCTAGGAGGAACAAACGACATGGCTGAATTATTCTCTTTTCCTAAAGTAGAATTCGTAGGTAACAAATCTTTGCAAGCTGGAGATGGCTTCCACTACTACAATGCAGATGAAGTTGTAGCAGGTAAGAAGATGAGCGAATGGCTCAAGTTCTCAGTTGCATACTGGCATACAATGGACCAACGTTTGGTTGATCCATTTGGTGAAGGAACAGCAACACGTCCTTGGGACAAAGAAGGTGAAGAAGGTTCAATGGCTTTGGCATTAGCTAAAGTTGATTACATGTTTGAATTTTTGGAAAAAACAGGCGTTGAATACTTTGCATTCCACGATCGTGATTTGGCTCCTGAAGGCAACACTTTGGCAGAAACAAACGCAAATCTTGACAAAGTAATTGACAAGATTGAGCAAAAGATGCAAGAAACTGGCAAGAAGTTGCTTTGGAACACAGCATCATTGTTCACTAACAAGCGTTTCTTGGCTGGTGGCGCAACATCACCATTTGCTGAAGTATTTGCATACGCTGCTGGACAAATCAAGCATTCATTAGACATTGCTAAGCGTTTGGGTTCAGAAAGTTATGTATTCTGGGGCGGTCGTGAAGGTTACGATTTCTTGTTAAACACTGATACAAAGCGTGAATTAGATCATATTGCGGCCTTCTTCAAGCTGGCTAAAGATTATGCTAATGAAATTGGCTACACAGGCCAATTCTTGATTGAGCCAAAGCCAAAAGAACCAACACAACATCAATACGACTTTGATGCCCAAACAACAATTGCTTTCTTGAAGACTTATGGTTTGGAAGACACATTCAAGTTGAACTTAGAAGGTAACCACACTTATTTGGCTGGTCACACATACGAACATGAAGTACGTTTTGCACGTGAAGCTGGTTTGTTGGGATCACTTGATGCTAATATGGGTGATAAGTTGATTGGTTGGGATATTGATGAATTCCCTAACGACATCTATGAAGCAACATTGGTTATGTACGAATTCTTGAAGAACGGTGGCTTGCCAACTGGTGGTTTGAACTTTGATTCAAAGCCACGTCGCCAAAGCTTTGAAATGGACGATTTGTTCTATGCTCACATTGCTGGTATGGACATCTACGCTGCTGGTTTGAAAGTAGCAGCTAAGTTGATTGAAGACCAAGTGATTGAAAATGTTTTGAAAGAGCGTTATGCTTCATTTGACGAAGGTATTGGTGCAGACTTTGAAGCCGGCAAGTTGACATTGAAGGATTTGGCTGAATATGCTGAAAACAAGACAGATGCTGATATCAACGCAACTTTGAAATCTGGTCGTCAAGAACAAATTAAGCAAACATTGAATAATTACATTTTCTCAGTATTGGGTGCATAATTTAAATTTTCCGTGTTCCACCAAAAAAGATTTGCACGGACGAGGGTCGGGACGTTGCGTTCCGGCTCTTTTTATCACAACAAACAAAATAAGAATGGAGTATTAACTATGACATCAGTTGTTTTAGGTGTTGATCTTGGCACGTCTGCGGTTAAAGTTTCAGCCGTTGATCGTACGGGTAACATCGTTGCGCAACAAAGTTTTGATTATCCACTTTCATATCCAAAACCCGGATATGCAGAACAAAATCCGGAAGATTGGGTCAATGGCACAACAGTTGCCATTGTCAATTTGATTTTAAAAGATGACATTAAGCCTTCTGAAATCGATGGTATTTCTTTTTCTGGACAAATGCACGGCTTGGTTTTGTTAGATGCCAATAATCAAGTGTTACGTCCAGCAATTCTTTGGAATGATACGCGTACGACAGCACAAGTGGCTGAAATCAACGATACGCTTGGTCAAGAATTTATTGATATTACACGCAATCGTGCCTTAGAAGGGTTTACCTTGCCAAAAATCCTCTGGGTGAAAGAAAATGAACCGGAGATATTTAAGCAAGCCACAACTTTTGTTTTGCCTAAGGACTATGTGCGTTATCGCATGACTGGTAAACTTCAAATGGAGTACTCGGATGCTGCTGGTACAGTGGCTTTTGACGTTGCAAAGAAGACGTGGTCAAAAACAATTCAAGAAGTTTTTGAATTACCAGCTTCATTCTTCCCAGAAGTGATTGAATCGATTGGTTATGCGGGCAACATTACTGAATCATACGCGACTTTCTCCGGTCTAGATACACACACCAAAGTCTTTGGTGGCGCAGCTGATAACGCTGCGGGTGCTGTGGGGGCTGGCATTTTAGAGCCAAATATGGTGATGTCGTCAATTGGAACATCAGGTGTTGTGTTGAAGTATGAAGACAATGCGAATGTTGACTATAAGGGCGATTTGCACTTCTTTAATCATGCTATTCCAAATAAATTTTATTCCATGGGTGTTACTTTGGCGGCGGGCTACTCATTATCATGGTTTAAAAATACGTTTGCAAAAGATGAAGACTTTAGTGAATTTGTGGCTTCTGCTGAACAATCAACTGTCGGCGCTAATGGTTTGATTTTCACACCATATCTTGTGGGCGAACGGACACCGCACCCTGATGGTGATGTTCGTGGCGCATTTTTAGGTGTTGATGGCACACATCAAAAATATGATTTTGTGCGTTCAGTTTTGGAAGGTATTATTTTCTCATTCCGGGATATTTTTGATATTTATGATCGCGAAGGCGCTGATTTTGATACGGTGGTCGCTATTGGTGGTGGCGCTAAATCACCATTGTGGTTGCAAATTCAAGCTGATATTTTCGGTAAAAAGGTTACAACATTGCGTAACGAGCAAGGACCTGGATTAGGTGCTGCAATGCTTGCAGCAACAGGTCTTGGTTGGTTTGACACAGTGCAAGACGCTGCTAAAAGCTTTATTTCATTTGGTGCTACTTATGAACCAATCGCAGACAATGTTGTGAAGTATCAAAAGGTACATGCCGCTTACAAAAAAGCTTACGCTGCTACGGCAGAGATTTCCCATGATTTGATGAATTATCGTCGTGAAAATGCTGAATAATAAATGAAAGAATCGTTGATGAAACGGTTCTTTTTATTTTGAAAATAAGGTTAAGTTGAACCACAACTGGTATAATATTAAGTTATGCACACTGTTTATTTAAACAATCAACAATACACAGCGCAAAACGTTAATGCAAGTCTTGTGGTAGCTTTTTTAAGTGCTATTTTACTCATACGTTTTTTCGTGAAATCTAAACTTGCAGGGACGTTGACTTGGCAAAATATCTTGGGACGATTAGCATTGGCGAGTTACGCCGTCTTAGTTGCTTTCTTAACGTTGACTTTTTATCGTTGGCCTTCATTTGGCACATATATTGATGTCATTAAAGGATATGGGGGTCTGGGTCAATATGAGTTTTGGCGACTCTCGGTCTTTCACCCTGAAGGGGTGGCTTTTAGTTGGTATCAAATGTTAGCCAATATCTCATTATTTATACCATTGGGATTGTTGGCACCCTTAGTTTTACCTAAATGGCGTGGCTTTTTTAAAATTCTACCTAAAATTTTTCTGACGTCACTAATCATTGAAACTATTCAAGGTATCAGCACTTTTTTCTATCTTTCTAATCGGTTATTTGATGCGAATGATTTGGTAACAAATACTACTGGTGGGGTGATTGGTTATATTTTATATAAACTTGTTGTGAGATACATCAGAATTGAAAAACAGCGTTTTAGTCAAGGTAAACATTTTAAGGAGAAACAAGATGAGTCCGATTTTTGAGTTGAGTTTAACTTTAATCACCATATATTTCTTTTTCTGGGCAATTAGACCAATTAATTTTGCTAAATTCATGCCTTATACACCGGTTCAGGCAACTTTTTTGAAGGTCATGCTGGCAATTATTGGTGGCTATCTACTCTCAAGCTTCTTTATCTCAATCACACAATGGGTCTTACAAATTCCGGATGCAGTTCTGAAATGACCGATTAACGAGAGAATCCACCGCAAAAAAAGTGGTATTATGGTATAATTTACTGGATTATGTACGACGAAAAATACAGTACGAAAGCTAAAATCTTGGAGAAATAAAATGGCAAAAGATATCGGAATTGATTTAGGAACAGCCAATGTTCTGATTTACGTGGAAGGCAAAGGCATCGTCTTAAATGAACCTTCGGTTGTCGCAGTTGATGACAAAACTGATCGTGTATTGGCTGTCGGATCAGAGGCTTATCGCATGGTGGGTCGTACACCTGGTAATATTCGTGCGGTACGCCCTTTGAAAGATGGTGTGATTTCTGATTTTGACATCACAGAAGCAATGCTGACTTACTTTGTTGACAAGCTAAATGTTAAAGGGTTCATGTCAAAACCAAACATTATGATTTGTGCGCCAACTAACATCACTGAAATTGAGCGCAAAGCCATCATTCAAGCGGCTGAAAAGGCTGGCGGGGCAAAAGTTTATTTGGAGTATGAACCAAAGGTAGCGGCTGTTGGTGCTGGACTAGATATTTTTAAACCGATTGGCTCAATGGTGATTGACATGGGTGGTGGAACATCTGATATTGCTGTACTGTCACTAGGTGATATTGTTGTTTCTGAGTCTATCCGAGTGGCTGGTGACAAGATGAACTTTGACATTGTCAATTTCTTGAAGCGTCGTCATAACTTGATTGTTGGTGAACGGACAGCCGAGACCATTAAAATCCAGATTGGATCTGCCTTACAAGTTGATGAGCCATTGACCATGGAAGTGCGTGGTCGTGATAACTTTGAAGGTATGCCTAAGACAATCACAATTAACTCAAACGAAGTTGAAGAATCACTGCATGATACGCTACAACAAATTGTACGGGCAGCTCATTCTGTATTGGCTAAGTTACCACCAGAATTAGCAGCTGATATTATTGATCGGGGCATTATGTTGACTGGTGGTGGTGCTTTGTTGCATGGTATGGATCAACTGCTATCTGATGCACTTGAAGTACCAGTTGTTGTATCGGATTCACCACTTGACAACGTGGCCAAAGGTGCGGGTGCACTTCTTGAACACATGAAGGCAGGACATCGAGGTTTATAATGAGTAAAAAAAACCAAAGCTTTGGAGTCGATCTTGTTGAAACAGACGGCCGGACACAAGTATTAGTGGACAATAAAGAAATTGGATACATTGAGAAAACGACGCGGGGATTTGCTGGGTATTTTGGTAAACAAGCCGTCATTAATCAAGCCAAAGATGAAGATGAGGCTTTACAAGCGATTCTGGCAAGCTTTAATTTGCATCAATAAATAAAGCACGTCGTGATTTTTCGCGGCGTTTTTTGTACATAAATCGATGAAAATATTAATTGTGCAATAACTGTATAGTCCTTCTTGCCATTAAGCAAAAAATAATGTTAAACAAGAGGCGATTAGCATTTTGGAGATATCATGCAGCAAAGACGACAAATTTCAAAACGAACATCTGGATCAGAATTAGACTGGGGCATTATTTTAGCATTGCTATTATTTATGATAATTGGCTTGAGTGCCTTGTTTGAAGCAGCTACTCATATGCAAGGTGCAACAGCTGGAGTTGCGCTACGTGCGGTAATCGTGCAGGGTGGGTTTTGGTTTATTGGTGGCTTGATTATTGTTTTTTTGCTACGATTTGATGAATCACAACTGTGGCGTTTAGCGCCTATTGCCTATGGATTAGGTGTGTTCTTATTGGTGGCTGTCTTGATTTTTTATAATCGGTCGATGGCTCTTGCGACAGGAGCAAAGTCATGGTTTGTTTTTGGACCAATATCATTTCAACCTTCCGAAGTCGTCAAGCCAGCATTTATTTTGATGTTAGCACGAGTAGTTGCACAGCATAATCGTGATTATCCAACGCATGCGGTTCAGAGCGATTGGATTTTATTAGGGAAAATGGCGTTAGTGTTTTTGCCTCTAGCGGCTTTGATTGCCTTGCAAAATGATTTGGGAACATTACTTGTCTTTATTGCAATATTTGGAGGCGTAACGTTAGTTTCTGGGGTGACATGGCGAATTTTGGCACCTGTTATCATTGCTGGTGTTGTGTTGGGAACTACTTTATTAACGCTGGTCATTTCAACGGCAGGACGGGCAATTTTGTCGGCTTTGGGGTTCCAGAGTTATCAATTTGCGCGTATTGATACGTGGTTACATCCGGCTACCGATACCTCAGGTGATGGATACCAAACATATCAAAGTTTAAAAGCGATTGGGTCAGGACAATTAACAGGTAATGGTTGGGGCGCTTTAAAAGTTTATGTGCCTGTGCGAGAGTCTGATATGATTTTTTCAGTCATTGGTGAAAGCTTCGGTTTCATCGGTGGCGCGCTCTTGATTGCTTTGTATTTTGGACTTATTTACTTACTAGTTCGTGCTACTTTCCGTGCGCAAAGTGCTTTTTACGCCTACATAGCAACAGGTGTTGTGATGCTGGTATTATTCCACGTTTTTGAAAATATTGGTATGAGTATTGGCTTGTTGCCATTAACGGGTATTCCGTTGCCTTTCATTTCTCAAGGTGGATCATCACTAATCGGTAATTTAATTGGTGTTGGTCTGGTGCTTTCTATTAGTTATCAAAAGAAAAATACAACTTTTACTGAATCAACAGGGTTTTCAATCTAATGACAGAATTCGAAAAATTAAAACAAGAATTTGTGGCGTTGCGTCAAAAGGTACGTGATGGGAATGTCTTTCAGTCGTTAGGCAATTTGATGGCAGAAGCGTTGCGCGAAATGCCACCCAAACAGGCGACTGAAGTCATATTGCCAGTTGATGGTGAGCATGCCTTACAAAGAATACAAGAATATACACATCAACTTGATTTGATAGCTGAAGCAGACCCAGATACCCAGCATATTGATTTTCATATTACCGATACAGACTTACATGTCATTACTGCACAATTGGCTAATCCACTGCCTCAGTACAGGGACACAGGTGCTTTCTTCTTTTTAAGTGACATGGTGCAAAATGATTTACTGGCGCCAGAACAGCTTCGCTGGTTAGCTGAGTACTTATCATCGGACGAGCAATTATTTAGTCATATATTGGAGCCACATAATGATGGCATTTATCGACGATCGTTTAGTGTCATGATTTTGTCACTGTTGCTATACGCAAATCGTGTAAAACAACCATTTTTGTCAGATGGACAATTAGACGATATGATTGATCAAATTGCCTTATACGCTGCTTTAGAACGTGATGGTCGTGGTTTCATTGGCCAAAATGGTTGGGCGCATGCCTTTACACACATTGGTAATGCTGCCGCTGAAATATTTTTGATGCCACAACTCATGCGAGCCGATAAATTATTTTTGATGAGTGCGATGTTGGCTGGCTTTAGGGAATTGTCGGACCCATTGACATTCGGTGAAACTGGCCGATTGGTAGAAGTATTGTCAAAACTGGCAAAGCAACATTCGCTTTATAGTGACTATATGTTATTAACACTTAAAAACTGGCGTAAAGATTTGGTGACTCAGACACCACCAAAAACACAGGCACGTTGGCAACAGTTTTACAATCGGTCACAGTTTTTCCACGAAATTATCATGCTTAGTCCAAGCGATGTGCCCAAAGCAATTACTGATTACGTTAACGAGACAAAAAATTACTTAAGTTAGTGATATTAACGGCTTTAAATATGTAAATGCTTGCATAATATTACTTATATTTGATATAATAAAAAAAACGGGGATAGAAAAATGAATAAAAAACACGTAGCGCTTATTTTTGGTGGCAACTCATCAGAACATGATGTGTCGAAACGATCGGCTCAGAATTTTTATGATGCTATTACGGCCACAAATAAATATGACATCACGGTTTTCGCTATTGCACAAAACGGTTACTTTTTAGATCCAGCTAGTTCAGAACGTATTTTGGCGCTGGAAGATGAACAGCCAATTGTTGATGCGTTTATGGCAAAAATTGATGCAACTGACCCCTTGGCACGCATTTCTGCGCTACGTGCAGCTGGTGATTTTGATATCTTCTTCCCAGTCGTTCACGGTAATTTGGGTGAAGATGGGACTTTGCAAGGCCTTTTTCGAATGCTTAACAAGCCTTATGTTGGTGCACCATTACGTGGCCATGCAGTAAGTTTTGATAAAGTATTGACGAAAGAGTTGCTAACAGTTAATGGCATTCGCAACACGAAATATATGGTAGTTGATCCAAAAACTGCACAAAATCTTTCATGGGAACAAGTGGTAGCTGAATTGGGAGATATTGTCTTCGTCAAGGCAGCTAATCAAGGTTCGTCTGTGGGTATTTCACGTGTCAAAAGTTCTGAAGAGTTGAAGACGGCATTGGCCGATTCATTCCAATACGATTATAAGGTGTTGATTGAACAGGCTGTTAAAGGACCAAGAGAGTTGGAAGTTGGTGTGATCGGAAACGATGATTTATTGGTGTCTGAGATTGGTGCACACACGGTTCCAGAACAAGGTGTTGGTGACGGCTGGTACGATTACAGCAATAAGTTTGTTGACAATTCTGCGGTTCAATTTGAAATCCCAGCTAAGTTACCTGACAGTGTGACACAAGAAGTAAAACAAATGGCTTTGGATGCGTTTAAGGTCTTAAATCTTCGCGGTGAAGCACGAATGGATTTCTTGTTGGATGAAAATGATGTGCCTTACTTAGGCGAACCAAACACGCTACCTGGTTTCACTAATATGTCTTTATTTAAGCGTTTATGGGACTATTCAGACATCAATAATGCAAAGTTAGCTGATATGTTAATTGAGTACGGTTTTGAAGAATTTGAGCGTAATGAATCACTAAGCTATTCATTCTTAGCGCTTGGTGAAGAAAAAATAGGGAAGTTTAATTAATGGCAAGAAACGGTAAAAACGAAAATTTTGACGGTAAAGCAATCCGCGCTGCTCGCAAAAAGATGCATTTATCACAAGTTGAGTTGGCTGAAGGTATTACCACTCAAGCAACAATTTCATTGGTCGAAAATCAAAATCGTGTACCTAATGCAGATGTGTTGTTGGCGATACTAGACCGCTTGAATTTGGATATGTCACAGTTCGTGTCTGGTGATTTTTTGACCAATAAGGCTAAGGAATTATTGAGCCAAGTTGTTTTAAACATGAACACAGATGCTTTGAATGAATTTAAGGATTTTGAAAAAGCATTGAGTCAGAATCCTCCTACGCTGCAAGCTTACTATATTCTAAAAGCTGCTGACGAATTTCATAATAAGCAAAATTATGCGCAAGTTATCTATAATACAGAGCGTGCAACCGATAAAAAAACACCGGTTTTAAGTAATTTCTTCTTATTTTACGCTTATCATCAAATGGGATCATCCTATTATTTACAAGGAGATATGGCAACAGCGCGTGAAAAGTTTGCCTTGGCTTACGAACAAGAACCAGATTTGTTGACTGCCACTGATTTGGAGTTTCATGGTGTTTTGCAAGGACGTAAATATTATGCCGAGTTCTTGGTAGCGGAAAAAGATTATGATGAAGCCGCAAGTATTTTGTCAGGTGCATTGGATGCTTTGCGTCAACGTGTTGATTTGTTCTGGGTACCTGAATTGAGTGAACAATTAGCAAACATCGAAGAAAAACGTGGTGATTCGGAAGCGGCTAAGCGTTATATGCACTATGCTCGTATTGCTGCCTACCTATCTGGTCGTTCCAACACGGAAGCTCGTTTAGCTAAACTTGACACTGTGGTGTTTTAATCACTAATTAAAAACATTTCCACAATTTGGAAATGTTTTTTTGTCGGTTTCAGGTGTAAACTAGATTGAAGAATGAAAAGTGGGGGTGACACAGTGGCAGAGTCTATACCAGCTAGTGAAAACCGGCGTCAACAAATTATCAATGCAGCGACAACTCTTTTTTTGGCCAAAGGTTATAACCAAACAACTACACGTGATATTGCAAAAGTCCTAAATATTAGTCAGCCTGCTCTTTATCACCATTTTGGCGATAAAGAAACGCTATTTGTTGAAGTGGTTAAAACGGTTGGTGATCAGGTCAATCATGATATGAAAAAAATCTTGGCAAAGACATATACAGAACCAATAGATCAACTAATTGATTTGACAGATGCTATTTTGACACGTCATCCGCGTGACGTTTTTACACTAATCCATAGTAGTTTTACATCATTATCCGATAAACATCAACGCGTTTTGGGGATGATTTTTGGTCAAGACTATGTTGCACCAATCGCCCAATTTTTTGCGACAATTACTTTACGTTCAAGCATTGACGCACGAACTGCAAGTTCTTTTTATATCACAAGTTTGGCCCCGCTTTTTGGCGACTTTCATACGCTGGGTGCGAAACAAACTAAACGTGAACGAATTGCGCAGCTGATGGACCTAATTTTGTATGGGGTAGCAAAAAATAATTAACAATGGTATGATACTAGGAGAATATGGAGGCTAACGCATGGCTAGTCAAAAAGTATCGTTGGCGTGTACTGTTTGTGGTTCACGCAATTACACGGTAACATTATCGAAAGATCGCACCGAGCGTCTTTCTGTCAATAAGTTTTGCCAACATTGTGGCAAACATACATTGCATCAACAAACAAAATAAGGAATTTCCTAATGATTAACTACTTTAAAAACGTTGCAGCAGAAATGAAAAAGGTCACTTGGCTTACAGGTGAGCAGACATCAAAAGAAACGGTTACTGTGATAACAGTATCAATTATTTTTGCACTTTTTCTAGGTGGCGTTGATTGGCTTTTACAACAAGGTTTCAATGTCTTACTAGCAAAGTGAGTTGTTTTTTGTTATAATTGCTTTAACAACAGGAGCTCTTTGGGGGTTCTTTTTATTTTGGAAAGAGGTAAAAAATGTCAGAAGATATCGAAAAATCATGGTTCGTTGTGCATACTTATTCTGGTTATGAGCACAAAGTCAAAGCAAACTTGGAATCACGTACACAAACAATGGGCATGTCACAACAAATTTTTCGTGTGTTAGTGCCAGAACAAGAAGTGACTACGATTCAAGATGGTGAAGCAAAGCAAACCGTTGAAAATGATTTTCCAGGATATGTCTTAGTCGAGATGGCAACACCGCAAGACGACAACATGACAGATGAAGCTTGGTATGTTGTGCGTAACACACCTGGCGTAACTGGTTTCTTGGGATCTCACGGTGCTGGTTCAAAGCCAAATTCACTTATGCCTGAAGAAGTTGACCTATTAATGAAACGAATGGGTATGGTTACGCGTGAAAAGGTTGATTTAGACGTTGCAGTTGGTCAAACTGTTAAAATTATCGCTGGACCATTTTCAGGAATGGAAGGTGTTGTCACTTCTGTCGATCAAGAAAAGCAAACATTGGAAGCCACAGTTGAAGTGTTTGGACGTGAAACACCAACTGAACTTGATTTTGCTGATGTTGATACAGTCTTGGATGAACGTTAAAATTGTCTTGCAAAACGTTTTGATATTTGGTAACATATATTAGTATGCCATCGGCATACGTGGGAGCAGCACTAAAGCTGTGTTTCACCACAACACGAGGAGGAAAATATCGTGGCTAAAAAAGTTGTAAACGTAGTTAAGCTACAAATTGCCGCCGCTAAAGCAACGCCGGCACCACCAGTTGGTCCTGCATTGGGACAAGCTGGTATTAACATTGCGCAATTCACTAAGGAATTTAACGCACGTACTGCAGATCAAGCTGGATCAATTATTCCAGTTGAGATTTCTGTTTTTGATGACCGTTCATTCGAATTCGTTACAAAGACACCACCTGTAGCTGATCAATTGCGTAAGATCGTTGGTAAGGGTTCAGGTGAACCTAACACCAAGAAAGCAGGAAACGTAACACTTGATCAAATTCGTGCCATTGCTGAAAACAAGATGGCTGATTTGAACGCCAACGACATCACAAACGCTATGCGTATGATCGAAGGTACAGCACGTTCAATGGGTGTTACTGTTGACGGTGTTGACTTGACTGTTGAAGGTACAGCAATCAAGGAGGACGCAGAATAATGGCTCAAAAGCATGGTAAAAATTATGTTGCAGCAGTAGCAAAGGTAGAAGCTGAAAAAGCTTATGCTTTGAACGATGCTGTTTCATTGGTAAAAGAAATTGATTTTGCTAAGTTCGACGCTTCTGTTGAAGTTGTTTTCAAGTTGAACGTTGACACACGTCAAGCAGACCAACAATTGCGTGGTGCTGTTGTGTTGCCAAACGGAACTGGTAAAGATAAGACAGTTGTTGTCTTTGCACAAGGTGACAAAGCTAAAGAAGCTGAAGCAGCAGGCGCTGACGTTGTTGGTGCTGCGGATTTGGTACAACGTATCCAAGGTGGCTGGTTAGACTTTGATGTTGCGATTGCAACACCAGATATGATGGCTCAAGTTGGTCGTGTTGGTCGTGCTTTGGGACCTAAGGGATTGATGCCAAACCCTAAAACTGGCACAGTTACAATGGACGTTACTAAGGCTGTTTCAGATGCCAAGGGTGGACAAGTAACATACCGTACAGATCGTGACGGAAACGTCGCAGTTCCAGTTGGTCGTGTATCATTTGATGCTGACAAATTGGCTGAGAACATTAAGTCAATCTCTCAAACAGTTTTGAAGGCTCGTCCTGCAGCTGTTAAGGGTACTTATGTACAACACGTTTCAATTTCGTCAACATTTGGTCCAGCTGTATCGTTGGATGTTAATTCATTGTAATTTGACAATATCAACTTCGTTTGGTAGAATTTATTAAGTAATTGAATCCATTTTGCCTAAGACTCAGGTGATGCTTGCATCTTAATAACCTGCCGAGGAAGTTTAAAACCTTTTCCCGTGTGTCTTTGAGCGCACGGGATTTCTTTTGCAAAATAAATTTAAAGGAAGGAGAATCATAATCATGAGTGAAAAAGCTATTGCAGTTAAAGCACAAAAAGTTGAAGAAATTGCTGATCAATTTAAGGATGCCGCTTCAGCAGTTGTTGTTGATGCCCGTGGATTGACAGTTGCGCAATCTACAGACTTGCGTCACCAATTGCGTGAAGAAGGTGTTGTCCTTGAAGTAATCAAGAACAAGATCTTGACTCGTGCGGCTGAAAAAGCTGGTTACGCTGAATTGAACGACATTTTTGCCGGTCCTTCAGCTGTTGCCTTTTCTAACGATGATGCTGTTGCACCAGCACGTATCTTGAAGAAGTTTGCAGATGAAAACGAAGCATTGCAAATCAAGGGTGGTGTTGTTGATGGTAACATTGCTAGTCTTGATGACATTAACAAGTACGCTTCATTGCCTTCACGTGAAGGTTTGTTGGGTCAGTTGATGGCAGAAT
Organism: Leuconostoc falkenbergense; assembly: GCF_014634805.1. Taxonomy (GTDB): domain Bacteria; phylum Bacillota; class Bacilli; order Lactobacillales; family Lactobacillaceae; genus Leuconostoc; species Leuconostoc falkenbergense. The sequence goes on along the minus strand of NZ_BMBS01000019.1, from coordinate 8,958 downwards.
TCCAATTCTCAATTCGTTCATTCGCATATGCTGTTAAAGCTGTGTCTGACAAATTAGAAGAGGAAGGTGGCGCTACTGAAGCAACACCTGAAGAAGCAGCAACGGATGCTGAATAATTTAAAACAACCATTATAAAACAAATATAAATCTCGGAGGATTTTGATCATGGCTTTTGATAAAGACGCGATTATCGCATCATTGAAAGATGCAACGATCTTGGACTTGGCTGACTTGGTTTCAGCTATCGAAGAAGAATTTAACGTTTCAGCAGCAGCTCCAGTAGCCGCTGCTGGTGCAGGTGACGGTGCAGCTGCTGCAAAGTCAGACTTTGATGTTGAATTGACTTCAGCAGGTACTGCTAAAGTTAAGGTTATCAAGGCAGTTCGTGAAGCAACTGGTTTGGGCTTGAAAGAAGCTAAAGACTTAGTTGATAACGCACCTTCAATCGTTAAAGAAGCTTTGAACGAAGACGATGCCAACGCATTGAAGGCAGCCTTGGAAGAAACAGGCGCTTCAGTAACATTGAAGTAATCTTCTTCATCATATTAAAAGAAGTGCTTCGGTACTTCTTTTTTTGTACATATTGAAACGATTTTATGGAGGAAATGCAGGATGACAGAAAAAGCATCAGGCGAACAGTATTTTACCGCTAATCCTAACGCAGATCATCACTTTCAACAATTTGATTTTGAGTTATTAGGACATCAATTACATTTTACAACCGATTCTGGTGTTTTTTCCAAATCTACTGTTGATTTTGGGACTCGTACAATGCTAGATGCATTGTCAAAGACGACTATCCCTACTGGGAAAATACTTGACTTGGGTACGGGATATGGACCGGTTGGCATTAGTATTGCCAAAGCTTACAATCGAAAAGTTGACATGGTTGATGTTAATGAACGCGCGCTGGCACTTGCAAAACAAAATGCGCAAAAAAATGGCGTTGAAAATTTAACCAAAATATTTCAATCTGATGTTTATCAGAATATCAATCAGCAATATGCTGCCATTTTAGTAAACCCACCGATTCGAGCAGGCAAGCAGGTAGTAACAGCAATGCTGCAAGAGGCAATTAAATATTTACAGCCGGGTGGCAAATTAATTGCTGTTTTACAAAAGAAACAAGGGGCACCGTCAGCGCAAAAAAATATGTTGCTGGCGTTTGGTAATGCGTCAGTAATTCATAAAAATAAGGGATATTATATCTTGGAGAGCACTTATGGCGACAGTTCCGACATTTAGTGAACAACAAATTGATTATTTCATGCAAGAAGCCTTGAATGAGGCAAAATTAGCAGGTAGTGAAGGTGAAGTGCCAATTGGTGCGGTAATTGTATTTGAAAATCAAATTATTGCTCGTGCACACAATCATCGTGAAAGAGATCAATTAGCCACTGCTCATGCGGAACTGATTGCTATTGAACGTGCTAACCAAGCTTTGAAATCATGGCGTCTTGAAGGCACTGCATTATTTGTTACGCTAGAGCCCTGTATTATGTGTGCTGGTGCAATAATCAATGCACGTGTGCCAGCGGTTTATTATGGTGCGCAAGATGCAAAAGGTGGTGGAACACAATCACTTTATCAGCTTTTGGAGGATGAACGGCTTAATCATCGCGTTGCTGTCCAAGCTGGTGTTCGTGCTGAAGAATCAACCAAAATATTGCAACAGTTTTTTGCTGATATTCGTGCCAAAAGAAAGCAAAATTAGTCACTTGATTACAGTATCACAATCTTTTTGTAAATAATTTGCAAAGTTAAATGTCAGCATTTTTTTTGAAAATAGATTATAATTGTTTCTAGTAGATAATAAAGAGGTAAATGAATGCAAAACCCTAATGCATGGCGACATGATACAGCGTATTTAAAAATTGTTGATGATTTATTGGCACATGATGAAGTCCAAAAATTGGCACTCTACCCACAACATCACTTCTCAAATCGCTTACAACATTCAATTTCAGTATCATATCACTCATACTTAATCGCAAAAAAAATTGGTGCGGATGAAGTTGCTACTGCCAGAGCTGGTTTATTGCATGACATGTTTTATTATGATTGGCGTGTCACTAAATTTGCGGAAGGATCTCATGCCTATGTTCATCCCCGCATCGCCTTAAAAAATGCGCGTAAAATTACCACAATCAGTCCTAAAGAAGAAGATATTATTGTGAAGCACATGTTTGGCGCAACAATTGCACTGCCCAAATATCGCGAAAGTTGGATTGTCTCACTAGTGGACGACTTTGCGGCTGTTGATGAATACGCAATTCCCAAAGCATATCTGACCTATTTTAAGTGGCAGGAAAAAATTGCGCGTAAAATGGCAAGAGTGTTTGCGTAAAGTTCTTTTTTTAGATATAATAGATAGGCAGGCAAGCGTCGGCTCCCGAACCGGGTCAGGACAGGAATGTAGCAGCCCTAAGGTTGTTCGAGGTTGTGCTTGTGTACATATGATGGCGGCCGCGTAGCGGTCTTTTTTTGTAAATCTGAGTCTGTGATAATGATTGTCGTTGTGAAGCGATCAAATAACAGATGACTTTTGGCAGTTCATAATGGAGGTATTACCATGGCATATCAGGCACTATATCGTGTTTATCGACCACGTACATTTGACGATATGGTAGGCCAAGAAGTGATTACACAAACACTAAAAAATGCAATCGAAGCTCACCAAACAGGCCATGCTTATTTGTTTAGTGGCCCAAGAGGAACCGGCAAAACGTCAGCAGCCAAGATTTTTGCTCGTGAAGTGAATGGTATATCACCAGATACTGACGAAACACAGATTCCGGATATCATTGAAATTGACGCTGCTTCTAATAATGGTGTCGATGAAATCCGTAATATTCGTGATAGCGCAAATTACGCGCCAATTGAAGCACAATACAAGATTTATATTATTGATGAGGTACATATGTTGTCAACAGGTGCATTTAATGCGCTGCTAAAGACACTTGAAGAACCGCCCGCCAATGTTAAATTTATTCTTGCAACAACAGAGCCACAAAAAATTCCAGCTACGATTCTCTCAAGAACACAGCGTTTCGATTTCAAACGGATTGATGACGCCACGATTCAAACGCGTATGGCAGCGATACTTGGCAAACAATCAGTAGTATATGATCAAGATGCGTTACGTGTTATTGCAAATGCGGCCGAAGGTGGAATGCGTGATGCCTTGTCGATTTTGGATCAAGTGATTGCGTACGGTAGTGATAAAGTTACGATTGATAATGCTTTGCAAGTTACGGGGGCAACCACAACAGAAGCCTTACTAATGTTTTTGGGACAGGTTAGTGATGGCGATACCAGAAATGCATTGCAGACACTGCATACTATATTACTAGACGGCAAAGATGCACAGCGTTTTGTGGCTGATATGATAGGCCTTTTACGCGACGTGATGTTGGCACCAATTGCACCCAATTTGATTAAAACAACAGCTTCAGTTGAGGAACTAAACAAGTTAAATCAAAAAATAGGGCAAAAACGCATCCAAATTATGATGCTTGAACTTGATGAAACTCAAAAAGCGTTATTGCAGACCATGCAGAGTGATGTCTACCTCGAACTCTTAACCGTTAAACTTAGCTTAGCTGGTTCAGAAATACTGTCATCTTCTGACGTAAAACAATCACAGTCCCCAGTAACGCCTAAAAACTTATCGAAATCACAACCATCTGTTGCAACACCAATAATCGATGATGATATTCAAGCGCCAAAGGAGGCGCCTTTAATATCAAATACACCCACCACAAATAACAATACGCACAGTGCTATGCAGCAACCGCAACAAACAGCGGTTCAAAAGCAAAATGCAGATGTCAATTCAGAACCAATTTCACAGGCGAAATCCGAGATCAAGAAACTAAGTGCACGTACCGGACAGGAAGCAGTATTTGCCGTTTTGAGCGTAGCAAGACGTGAGACACTGACTAAAGCTACGCAACTTTGGCCAGAACTAAAGCAACAGTTTGATGTAGCTAAGCAGGCTTTTTTGACTATTGCAAAGCCAGTAGCGGCCAGTGACGAGGCAATTGTGTTAGCATTTGATTACCCTGCCTTACTTGCCGAAGCCTTGCAGGATTCTGAACTACAAGTCCAGCTAGTGCAACAATTATCTGAACGTAACTTGCCCTTTTCTCTCGTGTTGATTTCTAAAGACGAGTGGAAAACTGATCGCGCTGCTTATGTGTCGCTTTTACGTACTGGTGAGAAAATTACCGTCAAATTAAATGATATACCAGTTGTAAAAGCTAACGCTGAAACGGTAACTGTTGATCAAGATGATACAATAGCAGTCACAAATGATACACCAGAAATTGTGAAGCAAGCCCAATCATTGTTTGGTGAGGACATTGTGAACATAGTGGACTAATCTATTTAGGAAGGAATACGTTGAACGTTTCTGACGTTTAAACGTTATGAATATATGCAGTATCCAGAACCTATTGCAAAATTAATTGATAGTTACGCCAAATTACCTGGAGTAGGTGTTAAAACTGCGACACGATTGGCGTTTTACACCCTGGGTATGAGTGAGTCAGATGTAACTGATTTTTCTAAATCCTTACTTTCAGCTAAAAACGATCTCACTTTTTGTACGGTGTGTGGTAATATTACAGAAAAAGACATTAACCCTTGTGTTATTTGTCGTGATGAATCGCGCGACCAATCAACCGTCTTTGTTGTTGAAAATTCTCGTGATGTGATGGCTATGGAAAATACCCGTGACTATCATGGCTTGTATCATGTGCTAAATGGTGTGATTTCGCCAAGTGCAGGTACTGGACCAGAAGATATTAATTTACCAAGCTTAATTAGACGTTTATCTGAACATGAAGAAATAAAAGAAGTGATTGTCGGTACCAACGCAAACGCTGAAGGTGAGGCAACGGCTATGTATTTGGCTCGGTTATTAAAGCCAGCTGGGCTGACCGTAACGCGATTAGCACACGGCTTGGCAGTGGGTTCTGATATTGATTATGCAGATGAATTGACGCTAATAAAAGCAGTTCAAGGACGGACAAAACTATGATATTTGGTAAAAAGAAGCGACGTTTACGTGCTGAATATGATCAGGCACTGGTTTTTCAAATAGATAAGGCTAAAATTGATTGGGATACTGCTAAAAATTCTGAAGAAGCATTGTTGGATGGTCAGGTCAATTTTCGTTTGATTCAGGCGCAAACTGCTTTGGCACGTGCAAAGTTTAATTACTTGTATCGTGAGGCACGACGTCGTAAGACAGTCGGGCATATGCAGACGCATGTACTCAAATCTGATCGAATTTAAGAAATTAATCACTAAGATGTTATTACAAAGGAACGTCAATGTCAAAACCATTATTTATTTCATTTGAGGGCCCTGAAGGGGCTGGTAAGACCACGGTACTGAATATTCTAATTGCAGAATTGCAACCAAAATTAGGAAACAAGCTTGTCACAACGCGTGAGCCCGGCGGCAATCCAATTTCGGAGGCCATTAGAGCAATTTTACAGCCAGAAGATGATAATGGCCTAGAAAAGCGTACGGAAGCTTTGCTTTATGCTGCTGCACGTCGACAACACTTGGTCGAGATTATCCAACCGGCTTTGGCAGCTGGAAAAGTGGTAATTTCTGATCGCTATGTTGATAGTTCACTAGCTTATCAGGGTGGCGGGCGAGACTTAGGTGTTGAAAAAATTTGGCAGATTAATCAATTTGCGATTGATGGTTTGTTGCCTGATTTAACAATCTACTTAGATGTCCCTTCTGAATTAGGTTTGGCTCGTGTGACAGCTAACCGTAAAGGGAAAATTGATCGTTTAGATAAAGAAAGTCTAGCCTTTCACCAAAAGGTGCGTCAAACTTATTTAAAACTTCAAAGTGAATTTTCTGATAGAATTAAAATAGTCGATGCAACACAACCATTAGATAAAGTGGTGCACGATACACGTGAACTTATTAACAAAGTTCTGGAGGACAAATCATGAAACTTATAACAGCAATTGTACAAGATAAAGATACAACAAAATTGAGTAATGCTTTTGTTAAAGCTAATGTGCGAGCTACACGTCTGTCAACTTCTGGTGGCTTCCTGCGATCAGGTAACACAACATTTATGATTGCCATTGAGGCCGATCGGGTACAAGAGGTACTTGATATTATCAAAGATGTGTCACAAAAACGTAAGCAATTTATGGTGCCACCCATCAGCTTAGATGCTGGTGGAGACCACGTTGGCGCCTATCCAATTGAAGTTGAGGTTGGTGGCGCAACAGTGTTTACGCAAGAGATTGAATCCTTCTATCAGTTTTAATGTTGCCTGATTTTGCCACAACTGCACAGCAAACTTACCCAACACAAATGGCTCATTTTAATGAGTTACTGAAGAATGGACAATTAAGCCATCTGTATTTATTTGTTGGATCAAGCCAGTCGACGAGACTGGCCTTTTCGCGTTATTTGGCTTGGCAAGTGGTTGGTGCAACCGATCGTAATGCATTACGCATTAACGAAAATGAGCATCCAGATGTGCATTTGGTGGCGCCTAAAGAAGAAGGAGCTACTTTAAAAGTAGCACAAGTGCGCGATTTGACACCCGAATTTGTGACTACCACGCTGGAAAGCCCGAAAAAAGTGTTTATTTTAGATGCTGTTGAAACGATGACGGCTAGTGCCGCCAACTCGTTGCTAAAGTTTATTGAGGAGCCCGCTGGGCCACAGCTTATTTTACTGCTGACAAATAATTTACAAGATGTATTGCCAACAATTCAGTCTCGGGCCCAAATTGTTCATTTGAATCCTGAAATATCTTTAGTTGATGCAAACGGCATCGATGATAATTGGCAGAAAAACACACAAATGTTGTTATTTAAGTGGTTTGAGTTGATGATGCAACGTAAAATTGAAGCTTTTGCATATGTCCAAACCACGTTGATTAGTCAAATCACAACTGATTTACAACAAAAAATGTTTATGAAATGGCTGCGCCAATTGGCAAGGGATATGGTGATATATTGTGCCACTGCTGACGAGAACCTGATGTTTCCCAGTTTAATAGGTTTTTATAAAACACTGGCTAAGCATTATCATGTCAGACAGTTAGTGCACGCAGCAGAAGCTATATTTGCTGATGATAAGTTACGAAAAATTAATATATCCTTGCAAGCACGTCTTGAAAAAATGGCTTTAGAGGTTACGATTGCGTTGGGAGAATAGCATGCAACAACAAAAAAGTTTTGGGTCACAAGTTTATGGCACACTTTACCTCGTGCCAACGCCAATTGGCAATTTGGGTGATATTTCGGCGCGAGCACTGGATACGTTGCGGGATGTTGATTTGATTGCGGCCGAAGATACACGACATACACAGCAGTTGTTGAACCATTTTGATATTGAAACACCGCAGACCAGTTTTCATGAACACAATTGGCAAGCTAAAATTCCTAACTTAATTGCTGATTTGCAAAACGGTACTAATGTAGCGCAGGTTAGCGATGCTGGTATGCCATCAATTTCAGATCCTGGTAAGGAATTAGTGGCTGCCGCTGTCGCATCATCGATTCCAGTCGTGCCAATTCCGGGTGCCACTGCTGGGGTAACTGCTTTAATTGCCAGTGGTCTAGTACCACAACCTTTTTATTTTTACGGTTTTTTGAAACGTAAAAACAGTGAACAATTAGCTGAATTACAGCAGTTATCCACAATGAAAGATACGATCATTTTTTATGAAGCCCCCCATCGTTTAAAGCAAACGCTTGTCAATATTCAAAAAATAATGGGATCAGATCGAAAATTGGTTTTAGCGCGTGAATTAACAAAGCGTTATGAAGAATTTTTGCGCGGAACAGCGTCAGAATTAGTGACATGGGCACAAGAAAATGATATTCGTGGTGAATTTGTTGTCATGATAGATGGGTTTCATGGGCCGATTGTTGCCGAAACAACAGAAATCACATTATCAGTCAAAGAAGCTGTGGACGCACTGATTACAAAAGGACTTCGACCAAATGCAGCCATTAAGCAAGTTGCTAAAGAGCGCGAACTTGATCGTCAAGCCGTTTATGCAGATTATCACGGGATAAATTAAAATGAAAAAATATGAAATAGAACGTCGTGTTGAATATTATGAGGCAGATACGACACAAAAGTTGTCATTACCAATGATTTTGAATTTAGCGGTTTTGGCATCTAAAAATCAAAGTGACGAACTTGGGGTTGGTCAAGATTATCATTTGGCAATGGGACTAGGTTGGGTCATTTTGCAGTATGAAGTTGCGATTAAAAGGCGACCTAAGGTGAGTGAATTAATGCGTATTCAAACCTACGCCGCTGAATACAATCCATTTTTTGTACGACGACCTTTTGTCTTTTTTGATGAATCAGGTGACGAAATTATTAAGGTGTCATCAATTTGGACGATGTTGGATATTAAAAATCGTCGTATGGCACGTTTGCCACAAGAAATTGTTGATAAATACGACGCACAACGCGTTAAACAAGTTCCTCGTATTCCCAATCCAATTAAAATAACGGATGATGATACCATCATTGAAAATGATTATCATGTGCGTTATTTGGATATTGATGCTAACCAACATGTTAATAATTCAAAGTATTTTGAGTGGATGCAGGATGTCTTGTCACCAGAATATTTGATGACGCATGAAGTGACACATATTAACTTGAAATTTGAAAATGAAATTCGTTTAGGACATACAATTTTATCGCAAGTTGTTTTGGGTGATGGTGAAACTCGTCACCGTATTATGATGGGAGATACGGTCAGTGCCGAAGCAGAATTTAAATGGCGTGAGTTGTAGTATAATTTAAGATAGGATACTCAAGAAAGGGGATGTATCCACTACATGAGGTGGATACGTTTATAATTATGGCAGTATTAGTACTTGGTGGTGCAGGATATATTGGCTCACACATGGTGAAACGTTTGGTTGAAGCCGGACGCGA
>NZ_BMBS01000018.1 GCF_014634805.1 Leuconostoc falkenbergense | reverse complement strand
AAACACTCAACTGGCAATCACCACGAAAGGTTTTTCAGCAGTTTGCAGTGTTCGGTTAATTCTTGCAATCTACCTTATTTATATAATTGTACGACGCGTTTACGTTACAAAATGACTGATACGACATTGGCCGATGTTAACGCGCTAAAACATGCTCCGGGTGTTATGGGTGTTAATGTTTTAGACCAACATCAAATTCATATTGTGATTGGGCCAGATGTGCAATTTGTGGCAGATAATATTCAAAACATTTATGACGGCAACTTGTCACCGATGCTGGCGACACCATTAAAATCAAGAGAAATGACAACCGCGAGGGCGACAACACCAGCTAACCATACGACAGTTGAATCACTTTTTGCGGTAGCTGATGGGCAACTTTTACATTTGGAACATGTCAAAGATGATACGTTTGCCAGCAAAGTGATGGGAGATGGTTTTGCAATTGAGCCTATTAATGGTAATGTTTTATCGCCGATTGATGGTGAAATTACAATGATTGCACCAACACAACATGCTATCGGTATTAAAACAGAGCGTGGTACAGATGTGTTGGTTCACATGGGCATTGACACAGTCGCTATGAATGGCGCGCCATTTGATCTTAAAATTGCCGTCGGTGATCATGTCAAACATGGGGATTTACTGGCAGATATGAACATTGAAGCAATTCATCAAGCTGACAAAATGGCAACGATTATGGTGATTTGCCTCGAATTACCAGAAACAGCCACCGTTAAAATTGATGACGAATTGGATTTTGATGGTCATGGTGGGAACTATGTCGGTCAAATAATGTACTAAAATAAGGATAAAAAACAGTTGAAAGCGCTTACAAAGAATGATATACTATAGTTAATCAAATAAGAGGAGGCCATGAATGTCGCAAAACAATTTGACAGAAATTGAAGCAGTTCAAGGTAACGCCTCGCAGACTAAGGTTGAGATGATTTAATTATTCGAATCAGAATAAACAAATGCTAATGATAAAGCGCAATCAACTGAAGTCACAAAAGTACACAGGTTATCCGAATGATATATATGTAGCAGACAAATTTTGTCTGACCACCCCAAAAATAGTGGGATGACGTTGTGTACTGGCAAGGAGCGAGGTGTTGCGTGACAGTGGATGTTTCAGCAACACTATGCGTTTGCCGCGCATATTTGACAAAATTATATAACAAAAAACCTGACATCATCGTGCATGAGGTCAGGTTTTTTGTATATAATAGATTCAATACGTTCAGGAGAGTAATTATGTCAGAAAATACCAATAGCAATGCTATCTATGATCTTCATGACAAACCACCATTTTTAGTTTGGCTTGGATTATCATTGCAGCATTTGTTTTCAATGTTTGGCGCAACAGTCTTAGTACCGTTGCTAGTTGGGTTAAATCCCGGCGTAGCCTTGTTTACTTCGGGAGTCGGCACACTCTTACATCTATTGATTACGCGTGGTAAAGTGCCGGCGTACATGGGCTCAAGTTTTGCCTTTATTATACCAATGGCTTCGCTTTTGAAAACAATTGGCTATCCTGCCGTTGCGCAAGGTATCATTTCTGTTGGTCTAGTTTATTTAATTGTTGCACTTGTTGTGACATTTACAGGAACTGGTTGGATCGAATACATTTTTCCAGCGGAAGTTGTTGGTCCGATTATTATGGTTATCGGTCTGAGTTTAGCTGGTTCAGCTGCTAGCTCTGCGACAATGCTTAACAATAAATATGATTGGCGCGTCTTTGTTGTCGCTTTGGTTACACTCCTTGCGACAATTGCATTTAATATGTTCTTAAAGGGATTCTTGGGTTTGCTGCCTGTGTTGCTGGGAATTATATTTGGTTATATTGTCGCGTTAATGGTTGGTCTAGTTGACCTAAGCCCAGTTGCTTCAGCGCACTGGTTCCAATTACCTAACTTTGAAACCTTTATTGGTAAAAATGGCTTCGTCTTTTATCCGGCAGCGGTGCTGAGCATGGCGCCTTTGGCGTTAGTAACCCTATCAGAACATTTAGGTCATTTGATGGTATTGTCTAAAATTACTGGGCATGATTTTTTCGCTAATCCTGGCTTGAAACGTACGTTAACTGGTGACGGTACGGCTTCAGTAGTCGCTGGATTGGTTGGTGGACCTGCAGTAACGTCATACGGGGAAAACATTGGTGTTATGCAGTTAAGTCGTGTTTACTCAGTATGGGTTATTGGTGGTGCGGCATTTTTCGCCGTTGTTTTCAGTTTCATTGGTAAGTTATCTGCATTGATTTCAACTATTCCTGGTGCCGTTACTGGTGGTGTTGGTTTCATGCTTTACGGTGTCATTGCGGCGGCGGGACTGCAGGTCATTGTAGACAATAAGGTTGATTACAGTAAAAAGCGCAATTTAATGATTGCTGCACCGATTCTTGTGGTTGGTATTGGTAATTTCCATTTACAGTTAAGTTCGCAAGTGGACTTTTCAGGTGTCGCTATTGCTACCGTTTTGGGAATTGTGTTGAATCTAGTTTTGCCAAAAGTGGCTGCTAGTGAAAAGTAATTTGAATAAACTTTGCGAAAAGGTGTTGTGTTAGGCTAAAAATGCTGAAACACAACCCTTTTTTGATTGAAATTGTGATGAAATAATCTTGTTGCCAATCGAAATTAATCAGTCAAAATTTTAATTTATGGGCGTTGATAACTATGTTGACAACCTTACGAAGTCAAGATAATAAAAAGTTTGTGAAAAAGGTCGCGCTAAGTGGTTGAAATTCAAACTGAAAGGCGTATCATAGGTTTATATTATGACGAATAGCCGAAATACTTACGACCATTTCGCCAAATATTTGAGAAAGGAGAAGGCGCATGGATGACCCAATGGCAACGTTTGAGTTTCTTGGTTTGACCTTTGATTGGACCACCATTATTTCAACGTTGCTGGCTATGGCGATTGTTGTCATTGTCTCAGTTGTATTGACCCGCAATCTTAGTGTAAAACCTAACAAGCGGCAAAATGTGATTGAATATTTGTTAGATTTCACGAACGGTATCGTTGGTGGACAACTATCAAAAAAACAAGCACGTCAATTTGGTTTGTTCGCATTTACATTGTTTTTCTTTATAATTGTGTCAAACGAAATGGGCTTGCTGTTACAAATTAAGCTTGGTGATGGTGTGACTTATATTAAGTCACCAACGGCCAACCCAATTGTAACAATGACTTTGGCAATTATGTCGTTAATGGTAGCTCATGGTATGGGCGTGCAGGAACTTGGCTTTAAGGGCTATATCAAGAATATGTTCTTCACACCGTATTCATGGATGTTACCATTGAATATTATCGAACAATTAGCCAATTTCTTGACGTTGTCACTGCGTTTGTTTGGTAACATCTTCGCTGGCGAAATGTTGCTGACACTCGTAGCTAACAGTTTGGCATGGCCAGGACACTTTAATGGTCTTTGGTCAGTGTTGTCATTGCCAATCGAAATGGTTTGGCAAGGATTTTCACTCTTTATTGGTGCCATTCAAGCATACGTATTTGTTATTTTGACGGGTGTGTTTATTTCACAATTGTCAGGTAATGAATAGTGTTGTTGGAGCAAATGGGATTTGTGCCACAATCACACTAGACCTAGTTGTTTAATGGGGTTATGACACGAGTTGGTTTGCCAAAAGAACGCGAGAGCGTATCATCTATATAGTATAAAGTGTGTGGTATGGGGACCCCTACTACACGGTACAATAAGGAGAAATCTAATGGATTTGCACAATCTTGGTGTAATCGCAGCAGGTCTTGCAGCTGCTGGAGCTGCCGTTGGTGGTGGTATTGGTAACGGTGTTTTGATCTCACAGTTCTTGGCAGGTATGAGTCGCCAACCTGAACTTGAAAGTCGTTTGTTGTCACGTATGTTCTTGGGTGTCGCGTTGGTCGAAGTTATGCCAATTTTGTCAATCGTCTTCGCCTTCATGTTGATGGGCAAGTAATCACATAATAGTAGCGGAGGAAAATCATGTTGGGATTAACAACATTAGCAGCACTTCCATTGGGAAATATGCTGTTTATTATCATTGCCTTCCTCTTGTTGATGCTCATTTTGAAGAAGGTGGCCTACGGACCATTGACAAAAATTCTTGACGAACGTGCAGATAAAATTTCTTCTGATATTGACGGAGCTGAATCAGCTCGTCAAGAGGCAGAACAATTAGCATCACAACGTCAATCTGAGCTAGCCGAGACGCGTCAAAACGCCACAAAAGTGGTAGCAGATGCCAAGGCAAGTGCTCAAAAGCAAAGTGATTCATTGATTGCTGCTGCAACTGATCGCGCAGCTTCAATTAACCAACAAGCTCAGACGGATGCACAAAAGCTCAAGGAAGACGCAATTTCTGGTGCAAAAGATGATGTAGCAGCCCTTTCAGTGGCTATTGCGTCAAAGTTGATGCAAAAGGAATTGTCGTTGAATGATCAACAAGCATTAATTGATGCTTACATTTCAGATTTAGAAACTAAATAAGGAGTATTGGGATGGCAAAAAATATTAAAGAAATTGCTGACCAATACGCCAAAGCAATTTTTGAGCTAGCAAGTGAACAAAATCAGCTTGATGATGTCTTGCGTGACTTAGAAACGATTCAAAAGTTAATCACTGAGAATCCAAGTTTTGTAACTGTTGTGACTGCTTCGGATTTAACGACGACAGATCGTGAACAATTGTTACAGACACTCACAAAAGGCGCAGCGGAGTCAATTCAAAATTTGGTTAAGCTGTTGGCACGTAATGATCGCATAGACATTTTGTCTTTGGTCATTGATCAATTTGTCAATCATTATAATGAGGCCAAAGGTATCGTTGATGTCAAAGCAACGACAGCTGTTGCTTTAGATGACCAACGTTTAGATAAATTAGCGACCGTATTTGCAACCAAGACGGGTGCAAAACAAGTTAATATTGAAAACGTAGTTGATAGCAGCATCCTTGGTGGTGTTATCTTGCAATCACAATCAATTTTGATTGATGGTAGCTTACAAACAAAAATTGCCAAAATGAAGGCACAATTATTAGGTTAGTGAGGAAGAATAATGGCTATTCAAGCTGAAGAAATATCTGCTTTAATTAAGCAACAGCTCGAAAAGTTCGACACAACGCTAACTGTAGAAGAAGTGGGAACTGTCACTTATGTTGGTGATGGTGTGGCCCGTGTAACTGGCTTGGCTAACGCCTTGGCTGGTGAACTTGTCGAATTTGCTAATGGCACTTACGGCATGGCCCAAAACCTCGAATCAAACGAAGTCGGTATCATCATTCTTGGTGGTTTTGACGACATTCGTGAAGGTGACACAGTAAAGCGTACTGGCCGTATCATGGAAGTGCCAGTTGGCGAACAATTAATCGGACGCGTTGTAAATGCTTTGGGTCAACCAATTGATGGATTGGGTGATATCAAAACTGATAAGACACGCCCTGTTGAAGTAAAAGCACCCGGTGTTATGCAACGTAAATCAGTTTTTGAACCGTTGCAAACTGGAATTAAAGCAATCGATGCCCTTGTTCCTATTGGACGAGGACAACGTGAATTGATTATTGGTGACCGTAAGACTGGTAAAACGTCTTTGGCTATCGATACAATTTTGAACCAAAAAGATCAAAACATGATTGTTATCTATGTGGCTATTGGTCAAAAGGATTCAACTGTGCGTACACAAGTTGAAACTTTGCGCCAAATGGGTGCTATGGATTACACAATCGTTGTTAACGCTGGTCCTTCTGAACCAGCTCCTATGTTGTATTTGGCGCCTTATGTCGGTGCAGCAATGGGTGAAGAATTTATGTACAATGGCAAGCACGTGTTGATCGTGTACGACGATTTGTCAAAGCAGGCTACGGCTTACCGTGAACTGTCATTGATTCTTCGTCGTCCGCCCGGACGTGAAGCTTATCCCGGTGATGTTTTCTACTTGCATTCACGTTTGCTAGAACGTGCTGCCAAGTTAAGTGATGAATTAGGTGGTGGTTCAATGACTGCTTTGCCATTCATCGAAACACAAGCCGGCGATGTTTCAGCATATATTCCAACCAACGTTATTTCAATTACCGATGGTCAAGTGTTCTTGGATGCTGATCAATTCTATGCTGGTGTTCGTCCTGCTATTGATGCTGGAACTTCTGTTTCTCGTGTTGGTGGTGATGCACAAATCAAAGCTATGAAGAAGGTTGCTGGTACGTTGCGTTTGGATTTGGCTTCTTTCCGTGAATTGGAAAGTTTCGCCCAATTCGGATCTGACTTGGATTCAGCGACACAAGCAAAGTTGGCTCGTGGTCGCCGCACAGTTGAAGTGCTGAAGCAACCATTACACAAGCCAATGCCAGTACAACATCAGGTTGTTGTCTTGTATGCTTTGACACATGGTTACTTGGATGATGTTGCTGTCGAAGATATTCAACGTTTCCAAGATGAATTAATTGCTTATGTTGACGCCAATGCGTCTGGTTTGTTTAAGACAATTGTTGAAACCAAGAACTTACCTGAAGAGGCTGATTTGAATGCAGCAATTGAGGCCTTTAAGGCTGGCTTTGCTGGATCTGAATCAGCAGAATAAAAGGAGGCGCTGCAATGGCTTCTTTGCAAGATATTCAGCGTCGTATTTCATCAACTAAGAAAACGCGCCAAATTACGAGTGCCATGCAAATGGTTTCAACGGCCAAGTTGAGTCAAATTCAAAAGTATAGTGCTGGATATGGTGCTTATGCTGCTCGTTTAGAGACGGTGGTTGAACATCTTGTCTCTGCACATCTTTTCGATAATGCGGATGCTGAACATATTCCGTTGATTGCACAACGTCCAATCCAAAAAACAGGTATCTTGGTGGTAACATCAGACCGTGGTTTGGTTGGTTCATATAACGCCAACGTTATTAAGCAAACCAATGCATTATTAGAGAAATTGAATTTGGATACCACTAACACAGCTATTCTTGCTGTGGGTGGTAATGGTGCCGATTTCTACAAAAAACGTGGGTTTGAAGTGATTTTAGAACATCGCGGTGTGTCGGATGTGCCATCATTCAACGAAATTCGTTCTGTTGTCAAAACAGTAACGAGTTTGTATGAAACTGGCGTATTTGATGCCTTGCATGTTGTGTATAACCACTTCGTTAACCGATTGACTAGTGAGTACCGTGATGTCCAGTTATTGCCACTAACGACAGATACGTTGGAAGCAATGGGTGGAACAGAAGCGCAAAAAGCGGAACTAGACGTTCAATCTACGTATGAAATCGAACCAGACACAACGGCAGTGTTGAATGTTGTCTTACCACAATTTGCACAAAGCTTAGTGTATGAAGCGGTGCTTGACGCAAAAACGGCTGAACATGCGGCTTCATCAACTGCGATGAAGGGCGCTACTGATAACGCTAAGGACCTAATTGGTCGTTTAGAGTTACAGTTTAACCGAGCACGTCAAGCAGCGATTACGACTGAAATTACAGAAATTACTGGTGGTATGGCTGCGTTAGAGTAAGCCGACTGTCACATTAAATAAAACACAACTACTGTTTGTGTAGCATGCATCAATAATTGCCCGATATCAAAACTATTTGTGATGACACATTTGGACAGATGATAAAGGTAATTCAGTTATTGATGTTTATCATGAAAGGAAACGACAATGAGTACTGGAAAAGTCGTACAAGTGATTGGTCCGGTCGTTGATGTTGCGTTTGAAGCTGGTCAACAAGTGCCAGATATTAACAATGCGCTTGTCATTGACAAAGGCGAAGGCCAAACATTAACAGTTGAAGTATCTTTGGCATTAGGTGACGGGATTGTCCGTAGTATTGCCATGGATTCAACAGATGGACTTCAACGCGGTATGTCAGTCACTGATACTGGTAAGCCAATCCAAGTCCCAGTTGGTGAAGCAACATTAGGACGCGTGTTCAACGTTTTGGGAGAACCTGTCGACAACAATGGCGAAATTGCCAATGATGTCCCACGTAGTTCAATTCACCGTGAAGCGCCTAAATATGACGAATTAACAAACTCAACCGAAATTTTGGAAACGGGTATTAAGGTTATTGATTTATTGGCACCTTATGTTCGTGGTGGAAAAATTGGTTTGTTTGGTGGTGCCGGTGTTGGAAAAACAGTTCTAATCCAAGAATTGATTCACAATATTGCACAAGGGCACAATGGTATTTCAGTTTTCACAGGTGTCGGAGAACGTACCCGTGAAGGTAATGATATGTACCACGAAATGGAAGAATCAGGCGTTTTGAAACAAACAGCCATGGTTTATGGTCAAATGAACGAACCACCAGGTGCACGTATGCGTGTTGCTTTGACTGGTTTGACAATGGCTGAAAACTTCCGTGACAATGAAGGTAAGGATGTGTTGTTGTTTATTGATAACATTTTCCGTTTCACTCAAGCTGGTTCTGAAGTGTCAGCCTTGTTGGGCCGTATTCCATCAGCCGTTGGTTACCAGCCAACGTTGGCGACAGAAATGGGACAATTGCAGGAGCGAATTACTTCAACTAAGAAGGGTTCAGTTACCTCAATTCAAGCCGTTTATGTGCCTGCCGATGATTATACTGATCCGGCACCTGCCACAACATTTGCGCACTTGGATGCAACAACCAACTTGGAGCGTTCATTGACACAGCAAGGTATTTATCCTGCGGTTGATCCTCTAGCATCAACTTCATCAGCTTTGGATCCACAAATCGTTGGTCAAGAGCACTATGAAGTTGCAACTGAAGTGCAACGTACTTTGCAACGTTATCGCGAATTGCAAGATATTATCTCAATTTTGGGTATGGATGAATTGTCAGATGAAGAGAAAACGACTGTTAACCGTGCACGTCGTATTCAATTCTTCTTGTCACAACCATTCTCAGTTGCTGAGACGTTTACTGGTATCAATGGTGAATATGTACCAGTTGCTGAAACTGTACGTTCATTCAAGGAAATTTTGGATGGTAAATATGATGATTTGCCAGAAGATGCGTTCCGTAACGTTGGTGCTATTGAACAAG
This sequence comes from Leuconostoc falkenbergense, assembly GCF_014634805.1. Classification (GTDB taxonomy): domain Bacteria; phylum Bacillota; class Bacilli; order Lactobacillales; family Lactobacillaceae; genus Leuconostoc; species Leuconostoc falkenbergense. The sequence goes on along the minus strand of NZ_BMBS01000018.1, from coordinate 30,483 downwards.
TTGTTGAAAAAGCCAAGACAATGGCCCAATAAGGGGGTATTGACATATGGCAGATGAAACAACTGCAACACACGGCATCCAAGTTCAAATTGTTACGCCAGCTGGGGATATTTACAATGAAAGCGGTATTGATATCGCGATTGTAAATACGCAAGGTGGTCAAATTGGAATTATGGCAAAACACGTTCCTATCTTAGCTGCATTGACGATTGATGAATTAATTGTCAAGCGTGGTGATCATAAAGAATCATTGGCCGTAAATGGTGGTATTGCTGAATTTTCTAATAACATTTTGACAGTGATTGCTGACAGTGCTGAAACATCTGACACAATTGATGTGTCACGTGCTGAAAGTGCTAAAGAACGTGCGGAAGCGCGTTTAGCTCATGCCCAAGATGACAACAATGACGAAGAATTAAAGCGTGCACGTATTGCTTTGATGCGTGCCGTTAACCGAATTCACGTTGCTGCCTTGAAATCTGGACGTTAAATCAATTTACAAAAACCTCGAAATAGTTATTTCGGGGTTTTTATGATGGCATTAATTTGTATAAAAAGCGCTTACAAACTAAACGTTCGTATTTTTATTAAAAATCATGACGAATGTTCAGAACATTCCGTACATTAATTTTAAAAATGAGGAAATACTTAATAATTATTTTGCTATGATGATGATTTTTTTGGTAAAGTAGTATCTGGACAGACATTGAATTTTTCTTGACAAAAGTTTGACGAAAATTTGACAATGCTTGTGTAGAATAAACTGGTAACGCAATGGTTACTAAAACGAGAGAGACCGTTAAGGTCACAGGAGAACTGAATCATGAAACAGACTGCTAAGCAGATCATCCGTTTGAGTATGGTTTTTGCTGTTGCATTGATTGCTTTTGCGACATTGAGTGTGCAGAGCGCAAGTGCAGCAACTAAGACAATCAAGGAATTGAAAATCTATTTTGTTCCTTCAAAGCAACCTGATCAAATTGTAACAGCAACTAAGCCATTGAAAGGCTTGTTGAAAGCACAATTAGAAAAGCAAGGTTATAATGTTAAGAATGTTGATATCAAAGTAGGTACAAGTTATGAAGCTGCCGGAGAAGCACTAACATCAGGCACTGCCGATGTTGGTTTCATTCCGGGTGGTACTTATGTGATGTATGAAGACGGCGTTCAAGTTTTGTTAACCGCAACTCGTGCCGGTTTAAATAAAGACTTTACTTCTGCTGCAAAGTGGAATGATGGTAAGGCAACTGAACCTACTAAAAAGCAAGCAGCGACATATCGTTCATTGTTTATCGCTGGTCCTTCTGCAAAGGGACAGGAATTGGCTAAGAAAATCAATGCAGGTAAAAAGTTGACATGGAAAGACTTGAACTCTGCTAAGTGGGGCTTGTCATCAACCACTTCTTCAGCCGGCTATATTTATCCATCATTGTGGTTGAATAAAAAGTACAATAAGACAGTGACTGACTTGTCAAATACAGTTCAGGTTGATTCATACGGTTCAGGTATGGCACGTTTAGCTTCTGGACAAATTGATATTTTGCCAGTTTATGCAAATGCACGTCGTGATTTTGCGGACGCATGGACAAAAGATTATAAGCAATCAAAGTCAATTTGGGCTGAAACAAACGTTATCGGTGTTTCACAACCAATCTACAACGACACAATTTCTGTTTCAAAGAAGTCAAAGATTATGACTAAGAAGTTTAAGTCAGCTTTGTCAAAGTCATTTATCAAACTGGCTAAGACTAAAGAAGGTAAAAAAGTGATTGCGATCTATTCACACGAAGGTTATGTTAAGGCAAAGTCATCTAACTATGACGGTGAACGTGCAGCACAAAAAGTGTTAAAAGAGTCAACTAAGTAAAAATCAACGACATTAATAAGCGGCTCCAGGGCTGCTTTTTATTGCGTTTGGTGCCTTAAATGGCGCCAATACATATTATAGTTTAGGAAGAAAAAATGATTAAATTTGAGCATGTTTCAAAAACGTACCCCAACGGTGTGAAGGGTTTGCAAGATATCAATTTAGAAATTGAAGATGGTGAATTTGTGGGCATTATCGGCATGTCTGGTGCTGGAAAGTCTACTTTTATTAGAACTATTAATCGGTTGAATGACATCACTGAAGGTAAATTGACGGTTGACGGTGTCGAAATTTCTAACTTGAAAGGGAAAGCATTACGCCGTTTTCGTCGCAAGGTGGGTATGATTTTTCAGTCATATAACTTGGTGCCCCGTATTACGGTTATTCGTAATGTTATGAGTTCATTGGTACCAGATATGCCGTTATGGCGGGTCATTTTGGGGCTATTCTCAAAGAATGATAAAATGCGTGCGTTAGAGGCGCTAGATCGTATTTCGATGTTAGATAAGGCTTTTGTTAGAACTGATCAATTGTCTGGTGGACAACAACAGCGTGTGTCATTGGCAAGAACTTTGGCACAAAATCCATCAGTGCTTTTGGCGGATGAACCAGTGGCCGCACTTGATCCTGTGACAGCGCATGAGGTAATGGACGATTTTAAACGCATTAATGACGAACTTGGTCAAACCGTTTTGATCAATATTCACCATGTCGACCTAGCTCTGGATTATGCCAAACGTATCATTGGTATTCGTTCTGGACGTGTTGTATATGACGGACCAGTTTCTGGTGTAACACAAGAAATTTTAGATAATATCTATTCAAAAGATGAGGCCGAATAATGTGGTGGTATGATAAATTATTTAAAGCTAAGAAATACACGTTAGCCAACGGTAAAACAGTCAGCCAAAAGTTTACGAGAACACCATTGATTTTGCTGATACTGTTAATTATTTTAATTATTTCAGTTGTTGTAACTGGTTTTAGTTTACCAACCTTATTTGCTAATTTTCAGCAGTTTTGGGTTGTCTTTGGCGATTTATTTCCACCAAAGTGGTCTTATTTTCCATCAGTTTGGCAACCTTTAATTGATACGATTAAAATGTCACTATTTGGATCTTTCTTTGGTGCAGTGGTGGCCTTGCCATTAGCAATATTGGCGGCTAACAATGTTACTAATAATCGATTCGTCAATCTTATTGTGCGGTTTGCGTTGACAGTGTTGCGGACATTGCCAACATTAGTTGCCGCCCTAATTGCGACTTATATTTTTGGATTAGGCACATTTGCTGGTACGGTTGCTATCTTTATGTTTAGTTTATCTTTTGTTGGTAAACAACTATTTGAGTATATTGAAACAGTGGACATGGGGGCGTATGAAGCCTTGATTGCCACAGGTGCAAATGCACCGCGAGCGTTTGTTACGGCTATTATGCCACAAATTTTGCCGACTTATTTGTCGACATCATTATTTGCTTTTGAAGGTAATGTTCGCTATGCTGCCATTTTAGGTTACGTTGGCGCTGGTGGTATTGGTATGATTTTGAACCAAAAAATTGGTTGGCGTGAATTTCAAAGTGTTGGCATGATCTTGGTTTCATTATTTGTTGCCGTGGTGCTGATTGAAACATTGAGCCAACAACTACGAAAATTCTTGAGTTAAGGAGAACAACATGAATAAAAAACTAGAAGCTGTTCTGCTGACACAACCTAAACGTGCGAAATACTATATCACCGCTGCTATCATTGTATTGATTGCCTTGGTTTGGTCATCATCTGCTGTCAATCAAATGACTTTGACTGACAAAGGGTGGCGAATTGGTTGGAATATCCTAGAAGGAATTGTGACACCAGACAAAGACCTATTATTCGGTGGTGGTGATACTGGTGTTGCCTATTTGGTTTTGCAAACAATCGCAATTGCTTTTCTTGGGACACTAGTTGGTGCAATTATTGCGGTGCCATTGTCATTTATTTCAGCCACAAATATAGTGCCGAAACCAGTTGTCGTGGTAACACGGTTTGTGATTATGGCGATTCGGACAGTACCATCATTGGTATATGGTTTGATGTTTATTCGCGTCACTGGGCCAGGACCATTTGCCGGTGTGATGACACTGGCAGTTGTCTCTATCGGTATGATTTCAAAACTATTTATTGAGACAATTGAAGATTTGGATTCGGGCATCTTGGAATCATTAGATGCAGCGGGTAGCACATTTTTCCAAAAAATCCGTTATGGCGTTTTGCCACAACTCAGTTCAGACTTTATCTCAATTCTTGCTTACCGATTTGATATGAATCTACGTGAAGCCACTATTTTAGGACTGGTTGGTGCTGGGGGCATTGGTGCGCCAATGATTTTTGCAATGAGTGGGTATGAGTGGCACAAAGTTGGGGCCATTCTAATTGGTCTGTTTGTGCTAATTTTTGTCATTGAGTACTTATCAGATAAATTACGTCAGCACTTACTACATGGTTAGAAGATGGGCAGCCTCATTGGCTGCCTTGTTTTTGAAAGAAGGAATTTAATGAAGCATTTCAAGTTATATTACACTTCGGATGTTCACGGTTACTTATGGCCAACTGACTACATTCAAAGCGGTTCACAACCACAAGGCCTTATCAATGTGGCCGCGAATTATCAAAAAGATGGCAACACCCTAGTAATTGATGGTGGTGATATGTATCAAGGATCACCACTACTACAATACCTTAAGAAAAATAAAGACATTGACGCAGTATCAGACATGATGAATATGGCAGGATATGACTATGTTACGCTTGGTAATCATGACTTTAATGCGGGCTATGACGAACTCAAGAAACATTTGGCAAATCTGAATGCAACTGTGTTAGCTGAAAATGTTACAGATGAGAGTGGACAAACCTTATATCCAGCAGAAATTAAGACCCTAGCTGATGGCACAAAAGTTGGTTTAATTGGTTTAGTGACGGACTATATTAATATTTGGGAGAAACCAGAACATCTCGCAGGTATTAAAATTGAATCACCTTTGATTAAAGCGGCTCAAACTATCGCACGCCTGCGCCAATCAGCTGATGTTTTGATAGGTATTTATCATGGTGGTTATGAGCGTGACTTGGATTCCGGCAAGGTAATTAGTACAACATCTGAAAATATTGCTTGGCAACTCACTGCAGAACTTGATTTGGATATTTTATTGACAGCACATCAGCATGGTCAAGTGCCGGCCCAGTTAATGAATGACACATTAACGCTACAATTACCTAACCAAGCTAAGTTTTTCGCACAAATTGATGGCGAGCTAAGAGACGGGAAATGGTTATTCACTGCATCAACAAATGCTGCTGGCACGACTAGCCAACCTGACATGCTTAAAGCCTTGCAACCACTCAATGACAAAGTTGAAGCGTGGTTGGATCAGCCAATCGCTAATTTGACATCATCTGTTGCAGTTGCAGAACCGTTAACTTTGGCGCAATATGGTAATGATGTTTTACGATGGGTTGCAGCAGTACAACTGGCTGCTACCGGTGCACAAATTACATTGCAAGGCTTAAACAACAACCCGTCAAGTTTGCCAAAACGGTTGACACTCAGATCAATTTTGCAAAATTACCCATTTGATAATACATTGGTCACGAAACGTATTTCTGGTGCTGATCTACGCGTTGGATTGGAGCATACAGCAAATTATTTTGTTATCGAAGGTCAGAAACTAGCGGTTAATCCTGATTGGTTGAAACCAAAAGTGGAACATTATAACTACGACTTGGCGTTTGGTATTGATTATGAAATTGATGTCCGTAAGCCAATAGGACAACGTATTACAAAATTAAAGTATCAGGGCGAAGATATTCAAGATAGCGATTATTTTAGTGTTGCGATGAACAATTATCGTGCTGTCGGTGGTGGTGATTACAAAGCTTATGCTGATTCAGAGACGATTTATTCGGGTGATAAGGCTGTTCAAGATATGTTAGTTGCCTATTTTGAAGATCATGATCAGTTACCAGAGAAGCCACAATTACAGTTAAAAGTCCGATATTAATCCTTTATTGTAAATCTTAAGATTTTTATAAGACAATTAGTATGGTAAATGTATAATAAATAATAGTATGTAATGTTCCTGATATGAAACAGATGTTTGCTTATTATATTCAGCGACTAAACTAATACTCGTAAGTTAATTACATGACTTCATCAATTCGGATGTTGTCATCTTCGAACAGACAACTTAGGAGTACAAATACATAATGTTTAATATTAAGAAGACTTTGACCATCGCTGCTGGTGTTGCAGGCGCCTTTGCCTTTGGTGGTGCACATGCTAGTGCCGACACAACAACAGCCCCATCAGACTATGTTGTGCAATCTGGTGACACATTGAACAAATTGTCAGCAAAGTATGGTGTTTCAGTTGACACAATTGCGACTAATAACAACATTTCAAACGTTAACTTGATCGTTGTTGGTCAACATTTGTCATTTGCCACAGCAACTAAAGCGGCAGCAACGACTGCACAATCAACAACTACTGCAGCAGCAACGACAAGCACAACGACAACAACTACTACTACTACTTCATCTTCAGTAACAACGTCAACTTCAAGTGACAGCTCTAATTCTGCTGCATTGAATGCTTTGATTGCTCGTGAATCAGGTGGTAATGTTAACGCTACAAACGGTCAATATTATGGTATTGGTCAACTTTCAGCACAAGCCCGTGCCATTTACGGTGGTAACACAGCTGATTATAACGACCAATTGAATGCCATGAAGGCGTATATTGCAGCACGTTACGGTACAGCTGAAAATGCTTGGGCACACTCACAAGCAACTGGTTGGTATTAATTTTTTAATCAAACCATGATATCAAAACATCCTCAATTTGCGGGGATGTTTTTTTAGTTAAGAAAATTTATGGTAATTAACCATAAATTTAATGCGCTAATTGTTTGTGTCATATCGAGTGTGCACTAGTAAAAACGATATTCACTGAGGTACGTCGAATCTTGCCACTGGTCAACTCGTGACACAGTAACATATCGTGTTACAATATTGATATGCAAATAAATTACGATTTTTTAGACTCATATACATTTAAAAATAAGCAAATGACAGTACGTAATCATGTTGTGATGGCTCCGACAACATTACGTGCGTCTTTTGAAGATGGTAGTGTAACGGATAATGAGTTGCGCTATTACCAAATGCGCAGCGGTGGTCCCGGAATCATTGTGAGTGAAGTTGCACATGTCAATAATTTAGGAAAAGGTTGGGAAGGTGGTATTTCCGCCGCTGATGACGACAAAATTGCGGGGTTATCACGTTTAGCCAGTGCCATACAATCAGGCGGGGCAAAAGCGATACTGCAATTATTTTCTGCTGGCCGGCAGACGACTACTGCGATATTGCGTGGGCAACAACCGGTATCTGCGTCAGCCGTTGCGTATCCACGTGGCGACTTTGAAACGCCACGCGCGTTAACCCATCAAGAAATTGCGCAAACAATTGATGACTTTGCTGCTGCAACGAAAAGAGCTATTTTGGCCGGGTTTGATGGTGTTGAACTTCATGGCGCGAATTTGTATTTGATGCAACAGTTCTTTTCACCTGACAGTAATCAACGTGATGACATTTGGGGTGGAACATTGGAGAAACGGATGCGCTTTGGTTTAGCGGTTACTGCTAAGGTCGCGCAAACCATCGAGCAGTATGCTGATCGGCCATTTTTACTCGGCTATCGTCAATCACCTGAAGAACCAATGACACCGGGGATTACATTGCAAGATTCGTTAGCTTTTGTCAACAAATTAATTGACTTGCCAGTTGATTATCTACATTTGTCATTGAAAAATGCCTTTCAAACACCGTTTAAAGATAAGGATGATCAGAAAAAAATTGTTGATTGTTATCGACAGGCACTACCAGACGACTTTCCACTGATGGTGGCTGGCTTAGTAAAACAGCCTATGCAAGTTGAAGAGCTGATGGATACTGGTGTGACTTTTGCGGCCATGGGGCGTGAATTGATTGTTGAACCCAACTGGGTGCAAAAGGTGAAGATGAATGATGAACGGGCAATTCGGTATGCCATTTCGCCATCAGATTTCGACTTGTTGGGTGTCCCCAAACCATTGGAACAATGGTTATTGACACGCTTTAAGAATGGATTACCGGTGACGACAGATCTGGAATTTGATCCGAACAAGCCTTGGCGTTATTACAAAAGTACACCGGTCAAAGTGACAAAACAAATTGATCCAACAAAACTGATGACTTTGAAGAAAAAGGGTTGACGAGTATTTGAATTCTTGGTATACTAATATAGTTGTTTAGCGAGAGCGAACAACAACTGACCATGGCTCGTTGGTCAAGTGGCTAAGACGCTGCCCTTTCACGGCGGAATCGAGAGTTCGATTCTCTCACGAGCTACTAAAAGTCGCAACTTCGGTTGCGGCTTTTTGTGTGCTCTCAGACGTTTAATGCATTATTATTTTTAAAATGAACTGTTGCTGATAAAAAGTAGTATGATGTAAATAATCAATGCTAAAATGATAGGATGGCACGTCATGTAACGTATGTTGTCCATTAAGCAAAATCGGGGGAATGATAATGATGACATGGAAGACACCAGATAAAAATTGGTTGCTAGACAATTTGGTTGATTTAATTTTAGATGAAACCATTACGAGTGCTGAACGTGATATATTTGTTAACAATAAAACCCAACTAGAAAAGAGTCAAAATGATCGCGCTGTGGCTGCGTCGCTCAAAAGTAGTTTATCACGGCTTGCAGTCGAGCAACAGTTGACATCTGCATCGACACAGTTTCTTGTCGAATTATCTCAGCGCTATATTGGTGCAAACGATATGGGCGGTCGTGATGTTTTGTTCAGTATTTGATTTAACAATTTTGATTGCTCACTAAAAAAGCACTTCATGATTGAAGTGCTAGTGATTAGGCGTGTTTATGATTGACGGTCGCTGAAATAGCTTTGGCAACAATATCATCAAATTGATTAGCTTCAAAATTATCTAGACCAGCGCGTGTTGAGCCACCCGGTGATGCAACGCTATTCATGAGTGTGACGGCGTCGCTGCCTGACTGATTTAGAGTGCTTGCAGAACCTAAAACAGTTTGCGTTGCAATACTTGCAGCTTGTTTTTCGTCCAAGCCATTATCAACACCTGCTTTGGTCAATGCGTCAATGAACTTGAAGGCATAGGCAGGACCGGAACCGGCAATGGCAGAAAATATTGCGAACTGATCTTCCTCGAGTATGACACTGTTGCCTAACAAATGCCAAAAATGAGTAACGCTTTTATTTTGTTCCGCGTCTATGTTGTCGGCAAAAGCGAGCGCTGTGTTACCTTGCCCAATAGCTGAATTGATGTTGGGTAAAGCGCGAACATTGAATGCATTTGGAATAGCTTGATTTAGATCAGAAATCGTGATTTGTGCTAACACAGAGACGACAATTTTATTAGTGAAATTAAGCGTAGCACCAATGTCTGTTAACTGATTAGGTAAAAACGCTAATATGATGATGTCACTTTGGTTAATAACTGTTTGTGAATCAGCAGCATTGATGTGAAGTTCCTCTGCCAACGACTTGGCACGGTGTGGTGAAGACACGTAAATATCTGCTGGATCAACATTCGCGTGCAACAGTCCTTTCATCATCGCCGTCGCCATGTTGCCGGCACCAATAAACCCGTAGGTCATAACAATACCTCCAATTAATTAAGTTTATTTATATTATAACTGAAATAGTCGAAGCACTTGCTACTTTTTGGTGATAACTGGTTTGGGTTTAAGCAAACTAGTCATCGCTGCAGCAACAAGCATTAACAACGCAGCAGTTAAAAAAGTGATGTGGACGCCATGCAAATTGACAAGTAAACTACTAGCTTGTTGGTGGTGCAGCTGATAATTAGTAGCACTTTTTGTCATAATTGTTACCAAGGCTGCCGTACCAAACGAAGCAGCCAACTGACGAATCGTTGTAAACATGGCCGAACCATCAGGGATGATGTTAAGAGGTAGTGCATTAAATGCTTCAGTTTGGATCGGCATCAAAACCAAGACTAGCCCCAGTTGCCGTACAAATTGTCCAATGACAGCGAACCAAAGTGGCGTTGTCAACGTTAATGAAGCAAGAATAAAAGTACCCACAGCGGTAATTAAGATACCGGTAAGGGTGAGATATTTGGCACCATAGCGATCATATAAGCGGCCACTCCATGGTGACAAAAATGCTGTAACCAATGCCCCGGGGAATAAAACCAAACCAGAAATAAAGGCAGAAGCACCACGGACATTTTGCATATAAAGTGGTAACATTAACGCACCACCGTACATAGCCATCATCAAAACAATATTAATCAAAACAGCAACATTGAACTCTCGATGAGAAAAAACGCTCATGTTAAGCAATGGCGTTGACGTATGCAATTGATGAAGGATGAATAATGTTGTGACAACCAAGCCAATTACCACAAAACCCCAAACAGTGAAGTCATGCCACGGGGTACCGCCTGCATTTGAAAAGCCGTAAAGTAACGATCCTAAACCAATACTTGATAGAATAACACCGAGTACATCGAACTTTAATCGTTTTGGTGTGCCAATGTTGTTTAAGAGAAAATATGCCAAAATAAAATTAGCAATAATGAGGGGTGCAACAATGTAAAACAGAAAACGCCAATTCAGATTAGTTACAATAAATCCAGACAAGCTCGGCCCTAGGGCTGGCGCAAAGTTTAGCGCCAACCCAATCGTTCCCATTGCCGATCCACGACGATCAGGGGCAAATAAATTCATCACAACGACATTCATTAATGGTCCAAAAACACCGGCGCCCATTGCTTGAATCATACGACCCGTGATCAAAATTTCAAAGTTAGGCGCAAAGCCAGCAGTAATCGTTCCAATCGCAAATAGACCAACCGCTGTCAGATAAAGCGCACGTGTTGTTAGGCGTTGAATGAGGAAGGCAGTTAAAGGTACCATAATGCCATTGACTAACATATAACCATTGGTTAGCCACTGTCCTAATGCGGTTGAAATGTGAAATTCACGCATAATATCAGGTAGGGCAACGTTCATCAGTGTTTGATTTAAGAAGCCAAGGAAAGTACCAATCACTAAAATGATTAAAATTGTGCGATTTTTTTGAGATATATTCAAGCAATAACATCCTTTCTTTTTGAAATTTTAGTTATCAAAGTGTTGCTGTTAAAAAAACAAAACCAGTACGTATACTGGTTTTGTTTTTTTAAGTCAAACTTACTTTGTCGTAGGTAATTCTTCTGACTTACCTTTGGCCCATTGTTGCAACTTTGCAATAGCAGCTTGACGTTGCTTCTTCGCAGCGCTGTGACTAACTTTGCGGGCACGGGCGAATGAGTTAAGAGGCTTCTTTAATGCCATGATAGTGCTCCTTTTTTATCCAATGTTTTCCATACAAATAAATATTATACTGTAAAAAAATAGCAATTACAAGTGCTACAATAGATATTATGGAAAAATGGTCTCAACAAACAATTGAATCTTTTCGAGAAACACTACTTCATTGGTATGATGACGAGGGGCGTAAAACCTTACCTTGGCGGCAAAATCACGATCCTTACCGCGTAATGGTTTCAGAAATAATGTTACAGCAAACACAAGTTGCCACGGTAATCCCTTATTTTGAACGATTTATGCAGCAGTTACCAACAGTGAGCGCTTTAGCACAGGCACCTGAGGAAGTTGTGTTAAAATTATGGGAAGGACTTGGTTATTATTCGCGGGCGCGCAATTTACAAAAAGCAGCGCAGTATGTTGTTCGTGAATATGATGGTGAGTGGCCGACGACAAGTAAAGAGTTGCAGACTTTGCCGGGCGTTGGGCCATACACGGCTGCTGCGATTGCTTCAATCAGTTTTGGCGAAGTGGTACCAGCAGTTGATGGTAATCAGTATCGCGTATTTAGTCGGTTATTAAAGATTGATGCAGACATTGCACAACCTAAGTCACGGCAAATATTTTATGATGCCATTTTGCCAATTGTTGATCCTAAACGGCCGGGGGACTTTAATCAGGCCATTATGGACTTAGGTGCTAGCTATATGTCCGCTAAAAACGCTGACACGCAACATTCACCAGTCAAATCTTTTAATGCGGCCTATCGTGATGGTGTTGAAAGTCATTATCCGGTTAAAACACCCAAACCAAAACCAGTCAAGCAACTGTTTGTCGCTCATGTTTATGAGAAAAATGGCGCTCTACTTTTAGAACAAAGGCCAGAAACAGGATTGTTAGCTAATTTTTGGACGTTCCCACTAACACCAATTAACAGTGTGGAAGATATTCAAGGCAACATGCTCAATATTAAGCCCGTGGTTCATATTTTCACACATCGCCGTTGGGAAATTTGGTTGGTCAAATCGACATCGATTACGCCGGATTCATGGCAAAAATACTTTAATCAAGAAGAATTGGCAGCATTAAGTCTGCCAAAATTACAATATAAATTGCTGGAGAAATTAAATGTTTCCGAATCTGAAATATAAAAATTTGTTTTTTTGGACAATAGAATTATTAGCACTGTCGGCACTAATTTGGATTGTGTCACGGTTTGATTTTTTGATGCAGCCGATATCAGTTTTCATTTCAACGGTATTCGTTCCGTTAATTGTGGCCGGCTTTTTGTATTATGTCTTGAAACCAATCTTGACCTTACTTGAAAAAATCACCATTAAAAATCATAAAATGCCACATCAACTGGCAGTGATCATAACATTTGTGCTATTTTTGACTGTGATTGGTGGGGCTTTAATATTGCTGGTGCCAACCTTGGTTCGTGAAATGACCAATTTGATCAATGCTTTGCCGGGATTTGCTAAGACGGTCCAATCTTATGTTAATGATACGTTGCAAAGTAAATGGTTTAACAGTTTGCATTTGTCGATTGATGTTGATGAGGTGAAAAGCGCTGTTGGAAAGTATGCAGCTTCGTTTTTGACTATTACGGCGGGGACGCTAGGCAATGTGATTTCAACAATCACGTCAGTGACCATTAATTTAGTGACAATACCGGTTGTTTTATTCTATATGTTAAGTGACGGCAATCGTCTTCTGCCAGCTTTACAACGTCTTTTTCCTGATCGCTTTGCTGATAATGTTGCAGATTTGACAAATAAGATGGACCACACGATTGAAAAGTATATTTCTGGTCAAGCGATTGAGATGCTGTTTGTCGGGGTGGCAATGGCGATTGGCTACCTAATCATCGGTCAACCTTATGCTTGGCTTTTAGGGGTCATCGCCGGCATTACTAATATTGTCCCTTATGTAGGTCCCTGGATTGGTGTCATTCCTTCCTTAATAGTGGCAGGAACGCAATCTTGGAAGCAAATGATTTTGGTATTAGTTGTTATGACAGTTGTTCAGCAATTGGATGGCAACTTTATTTATCCAAATGTGATTGGTAAATCATTACAGATTCATCCGCTGACAATCATGATTTTACTGATGGTAGCGGGTAACTTGAAAGGTATCGTTGGCATGATTTTGGTGGTGCCAGTCTATGCTGTGCTCAGAACTGTCATCAAATTTGGCACACAAATGCGTGAACTTACTAAAAATAAGTGATATAATCATACCATAGAAAGAGGTATCGCAATGCAAGCATTTGATTTTGACAAAAATATTAGTATTTTACGGCAGGCAAAAGGGCAAGCAATTCCATGGCATGAGACGACATACCCGTCTTATACGGCTGATATTTTGACGTTTGCGCAAAGTTATTTTAAGTCGGATGAATATGATAGAAATTTTGATCGCACGTTGCGCCAACATCAATTTCATGAAGGTTTGGCAGAGGCAGATGTAGCCCAATTAGCGAATACGTCTCAGGATTATAGCTTAATAAGAGCAATTGTATCAGCGATTATTCGCGGTGAAAAATACACACCGGGGATGTGGCAAGCGTTGGTACAAAATGGGATTTTACTTGATTTGTTAGTAAGAGAACGTGATTTAAAACAAAAAGCCTAATGATTGTGACTAAAATAGGACTATGAACATTAAAAGGTTCGATACAGAAAATAGTGTATCGAACCTTTTTTGATGATGAAAGTGGCTAACTAATTACAATCTATCTATATGTGTCAGCGTAACTATAAAATTGTGATTTATCAGAAAAATCGGCCATATATTGACCATTCAGACCAGCTTGTTGTCCGATCACGCCTAAATCAATAATCAGTTTTTCATCAGCTTTTGAAAAATGAAGTTTTTCAGACGAGGCCGTGATACGGATATAATTAACCATTCTGTTTATTAAAGCCTCTGGATTTTTACTGGTGTCTATTTGTTTGTTAACTTGTAATAGAACATCAGTGATATCGCGAATACCTGGGACAATAAGCTTAGATTGTAGCGATAAGTATAATAATTCAATGTTGTGCTTTGCTTCGATTACTGTTGTAACGTTTCTTTTTGTCATTTGTTGTTTTTCCTCACTACTTCTATGTTACGCTTATTTGTGATCAAAGGTAAATAAACGCTTGACGTATAATCATTTTTCCAGTAAAATTAAAGGGTTGTGTTAGATATGCGGGTGTGGCGGAACTGGCAGACGCGCTGGATTTAGGTTCCAGTGGAGAAATCCGTGCAGGTTCGATTCCTGTCACCCGTATAATATGGTCGCCGCCATATTATTATATTGAGGTATCTGGTATTATTTGATATAATACTTGAGTACTTTGATCTGCCGACCTAGCTCAGTTGATAGAGCACCTCACTAGTAATGAGGGGGTCGCCGGTTTGAGCCCGGCGGTCGGCATAATTTATGAAAGCTTTAAATGAGTAATTAGTTAATATTATAATGATGATAAGATCTTTATCCGATATTTACGTAATCGTGACAGAACTTTGCTATATTTGAATTATAGACAAAAGTTGTCCTTATCCACATTTTATTTGCACAGGGCAGATTATTTCATCTATACTAATTTATAACAAAAAAAGAAGAGAGAAACACAGTGGAAGTTAAATTTAATCACGTGACTTTGACCTATCCAAATGGCGTTGAAGTCTTACATGACATGGATTTCGATATCACAGACGGACAACTCGTTGCACTCTTAGGACCTTCAGGTGGTGGTAAATCTACCACGCTGAATTTGATTTCAGGTCTATTATCAGCGACAAGTGGCAATATATACTTTGGGGACAAAGATGTGACAAAGCAAGATGCGTTGGAACGTGGTGTTGGGATGGTTTTCCAAAACTATGCCTTGTATCCTCATATGACTGTTTTAGATAACATCATTTTCCCGATGAAAATGGCTAAGGTGGATAAAGCCACGCGTAAACAGCGTGCGCTAGAATTAGCCGAACTTGTCCGTGTCGCTGATCAAATTAACAAAAAACCAAGTGATCTGTCTGGTGGCCAGCAACAACGTGTTGCCATTGCACGTGCTTTAGCAAAATCACCTAACATTTTGTTGCTTGATGAACCCTTATCTAATCTTGACGCACGTCTCAGAGTTGAAATGCGTGAGGAAATTCGCCGTATTCAAAAGGAAACAGGCGTCACAACGGTATTTGTCACACATGATCAGAGTGAAGCAATGCATGTTGCTGATAAAATCATGCTATTAAATGATGGCCGAATTCAGCAATATGATGCACCGCAATCACTATATGAAAACCCAAACAATCAATTTGTCGCTAGCTTTATCGGAGAACCTGCGCTAAATATGGTACCAGCAGACCAGTTTGATGAAGAGGTGAGACGATTATTTGATGGCGATGTTGCTACAATTGGTATTCGTGCCGAATCATTAACAAATGAGGTAAAAGAACCTGCCATCAAAATGCAAGCGGTTGTCCATGAAGTATTGTCATTTGGACGTGATCGACAAGCGGCGATTTCAGTTGGGTCACAACAACTAGTTGCAACAGAAGTCACAACGGCAGCACCTTTGGAACAAGAAACAACACTCTTTGCCGCACTTAGTGGTGTTTACGCCTTCGATCAAAGTGGTCAGCGATTGCCACTAAGGGGTGATCACGCATGATGAACAATCAAAAGCCTACTTGGAAACAGACATTAAAAGGGTGGCTTTATGTCTTGCCAATGCTAATCATCGTTGCGATTTTTAGTTTATACCCGATTGTGTCAAGTTTGGCGATGAGTTTTTATACGCAATATAACTTTTTCACGAACCAAGTAATGGCGCTTGGTTTTGATAACTTTAAATATTTATGGGAAGACCCATTATTTCATTCTGCTGTGGCGAACACTTTAATTTTCGTTGTTGGTGTTGTCCCATTAGAAATTATCATTTCTTTGAC
Source organism: Leuconostoc falkenbergense (assembly GCF_014634805.1). GTDB lineage: Bacteria > Bacillota > Bacilli > Lactobacillales > Lactobacillaceae > Leuconostoc > Leuconostoc falkenbergense. The sequence continues at coordinate 14,275 of NZ_BMBS01000018.1, read as the reverse complement.
CGTGGCTGTGCTTTTAAACCAGATTAAAGTGTTGGCTGGGTTCTTCCGTACCATCTATTTTCTACCATTTGTGACCAGTATTGTTGCTATATCAATGGTTTGGAAGTGGATTTATAACAAAGATGCGGGCTTATTGAATTATTTTTTGAGCTTTGTGGGTATCCATCCAATTGACTGGTTGAATGATCCAACATGGGCATTGCCAGCGTTGATTATTTTGGCTATTTGGAAGAGTTTGGGCTTCAATATTATGCTTTTCTTGGTTGCTCTCAATAATGTTGACAAACGACTATATAGCGCGGCGACCTTAGATGGTGCCAACGCTTGGAATCGTTTTTTGCATGTTACAGTGCCAATGATTAGTCCTATGACGTTTTTGATTGCCGTCAATGCTGTGATTGGATCATTTAAGGTTTTTGATGAAATATTCTCATTGTTTGGCGGACAGGCAGGACCTGGAAATGCTGCAATGACAGTTGTATTTTACTTATATCGTATGTTTTATGAGCAAAACAAATACGGTATCGCTGCAGCCGCAGGTGTTGTACTATTCTTTATGATTTTAATTGTGACATTATTGCAGACATGGTTTAGCAAAAAACATGTTCATTACTAAGAGGGGTCGACGATGAAAAAGACAATATCAAGAACAATCGTTTACTTACTGTTAGTGATTGGTGCACTGACAATGTTATTGCCATTCTTTTGGATGGTATCAACATCATTTAAAACTGGTTTTGAAGCATTACAAACACCACCAACTTGGTTGCCAAAAAAGCTTCAAATCACTAATTGGATTTCAGCTTGGAAGGCAGCACCTTTTGCAACGTATCTTCTGAATTCGGCAGTTGTATCATTTGTGACCACAATAGGTCAGATTATCACGGCTATCATGGCAGCATTTGCGTTTGCTAAAATGAATTTTTTCGGCAAAAAAACGCTCTTCACTATTTTGTTAGCAACAATGATGGTGCCAGGGGAAATGCTGATTATTCCTAACTTCGTGACACTATCACAAATACATCTAGTGAATACTTATGGTGCTTTGATTATTCCATGGTTAGCTAGTTTCTTTGCAGTATTTACTTTGCGTCAATCTTTTGCCAGTGTGCCGGACCAGCTTTATTACGCCGCCAAGCTTGATGGTGCTTCTGATTGGAAGTTTCTTTGGCAAATTTTGGTACCAAATGCTAAGTCGTCCATTACGGCAATTGGCTTGTTACAAATTATTGGCTCATGGAACTCATTTATGTGGCCATTAATTGTCACAAATACAGACAAGATGCGTACTCTACCTGTTGGGTTACAAGCGTTCAGTTCAGATTCAGGTGTCAATTATCCAGAATTGATGGCAGCGTCGACGTTTGTGATTCTACCTATGGTTATCTTGTACTTATTCTTGAATAAATATGTTGTTGCTGGTATTTCCGGTGGCGGCATTAAGGGTTAACTTACAGTCCACATTTTGTGGGCAGTAAAGAGATGTGATGGGACATGATATCTCTTTACTGCTTATAAAAAGCAGCTAAAATTTTTTGGGAACACGAAAGGAAACATGTACACATGAGTACTGGGAAGAAAGTTGCAGCTTTGGCTGCTATCACGATTATGGCAAGTTCATCTTTTGCAGGTTTGTCGGCTGTGCATACAGAGACAGTGAGTGCAGCAACGAAACCAGTTAAAGTCACATTTTGGCACGCCATGGCTGGCCCATACAAAGACGCTTTGCAAAAGCGTATTGATGCCTTCAACAAATCACAAAGTAAGTATAAAATTGTGGCAACTGCGCAAGGTGACTATACGACTTTGAACCAAAAAATCATGGCTGGTGCGAAGTCAAAAACTTTGCCGGTTATGGCGCAAGCAACTTACACACAAGTGCCTGATTACGTAAAAGACGGTATTGTAACTTCACTTCAATCACAGGTTGATGGTAAGAATGGATTGTCAAAGAAGCAACTAAACAATATTTATTCTGGTTTCTTGCAACAATCTAAGTATAAGGGTGAATTCTATTCAACACCTTTCTCAGCCTCTGTACGAGAAATGTTCTATAACAAAACGCTTCTGAAGAAATACAATTTATCAGTACCAAAAACCTGGGATGATATTGCAAAGATGTCTGACGTTTTGAAGAAAGATGGCATTGCAACAGTAGGCTTTGATAAGTCATTTGATATGGAATGGAATTCAATGGTCCGTTCGGCTGGTGTATCATTGGTAACTAGCAAAGACAAAGTTAATGTTGACTCAAAGAAAGCAGTGGCTGCTGCCAAGTTAATTACCGATATGGTCGCTGATGGCACTGCTAAAACGGCTGGTTCTGATATCTACGGCACAACAAACTTTGTTAATGGTAAGACAGCTTTGACTTTCTCATCATCTGCAGGAATTACAGCAACACAAGCAGCTGCAGCTAAAGACTTTGATTGGGGTACAGCACCATTACCATCTTATAAGGGCAAATCAGCAACTGTTTTGGCTGGTAATAGCTTAGTAGTTACGGCAACAGCCTCTAAGAAGCAACAAGCAGGCGCTTGGGCATTCATGAAATATTTGATGTCTGATAAGCAAACTGAAAAGTGGGCAGAAGCCACAGGTTACTTGCCAATTACTAAGAAAGCAACTAAGTCATCTGCTTATAAAGCATACCTAAAGAAGAACCCATTAGCTAAAGCAGCGTCAGACTCATTACCAGGAGCCTTCTCAGATACTGCATTCTTGGGTTACCAAGACTATCGTACGAACTTGCTGAATGCTGTTGATTCAATGTTGACGAAGAAAACACCTGCTGCAGACGCTTTGAAAACTTTATCTGATCAAACAAAGAAGACTTTGAAAGAGAATAAATAATGAGTACGCAAGTACAATTTTTAAATGGACTGAATACAATTGGTGGTAATGTGGTCTCGTTCACAGAGGGGAATACACGATTAGTGATGGACTTCGGTGTTAATTTTGCACCGGCTGAAACACCGACTGGCGATTTATTAGCAGATGGGACATTACCAGCACTACCTGATTTATTCACTGACGTTGAAAGTGATAAGACAACAACCATTTTTGTTTCTCATTTACATCTGGATCATATGGGCGCGTTGAAGTATCTAACCAAGCTAACCGATGTGTACATGAGTCAAGCTTCGGCTGATTTATACCATGTTTTGACTGAATTAGGGACCGAATCTGCACCTAATGCGACTATCAAAGTAATCCCATTTGAGACGCCAATGATGTTTGGTGATTTTGAAGTTACATTTTTTGAGACTGACCATGATGCACGTGGTGCTGCTGCAATTCGTGTCCGTGACGGTGTACACACGTTTGTTCATAGTGGGGATGTGCGACTTGATGGTCCGCACCCCGAACGTGTCAATCATTGGGCAGACATCTTACGTGAAGCACACATTGATTTATTTTTGTTAGAAGGTACAGAATTTAGCTTTGATGCCGATGACGAAAAGGAACATGTGCGCCATACTGAGATGTCATTGCAACAAGATTTTGGACAAATTTTAGATGAACATCATCAATTGGTTGTCATTAATCCTTATGAACGTAACATTGATCGCTTAGAGGCTCTGCAAAATACAGCACGGCTGCATGGTCGTGAAATCCTTTGGGATAAGCAATTTGCTACAATTATGCGGGCAATGGGTGTTGCGGATGTTAAAGAAATTGATTGGGAAGCCGCTTTGGCACGACCTCATCATTATGTTATTCAAAATCACTTTAATCAATTACATGATTTAGATCAATTTGATGGTCAATTTGTATATCTACACATGAATGGCGAACCTTTAGGAGAGTATGATCCTCGATTTGCCGAATTACAGGCATACTTAGATGCCAATCATGTCGAGCTCCAACGCTTGGGTGCAAGTGGTCACGCCAAGCCAGAAGATTTGGTGGCATTAGCACAACATGTCAATGCTCAAAAGACTGTTACTTGGCATTCGTTCAAGCCAGAAAAAGAAGCAGAAGCATTACGCAAAGTAGGTTTGAATGTCTATCTACCAACAAAAGGTGAAACATTAGCGTATTAAAATTTGAATTGGCGCATTGATTGCGTTAAAATTATTCTCGTATCAACGGGATGTAGCTCAGCTTGGTAGAGCACCATGTTCGGGACGTGGGGGTCGTGAGTTCAAATCTCGTCATCCCGATGAACGAGAAATATTAAAAGGGCAGCAAACCATAATTGGTTTGCTGCCCTTTTTTTAAACGATATAATCTCTGAAAGTCTCGCGTTCATTAGTTGACAGCTCAACTGTTATCAGAGTGCCAGTATCATCATAATCTTCCTGTAAAAATGTGTGTTTTGCGGCGAGCTGAGCCTGAACGTTACCTTTGTCAAAAGGAATGTGCAAGTTGACGACTGCAACATCTTTGAACACATGTTGTTTGATGAGATCAATTAAGGCATCTTGGGAAGCAATATCTAAAGCAGAAATGGTAATTGCATTTTCACCAGTTACTTCTGGAAAAACGAGCTCGGTACGATCAGCTTTATTATAAACTGTGATGGTTTGTCGACCGCTAACACCAATTTCTTGTAATGTTTGGCTGGTCGTGGTCATCATGTCTTGATAGTGAGGATCAGAGACATCAACAACGTGTAGCAGTAAATCTGCGCTGGCCGCTTCTTGCAAAGTCGATTTAAAAGCAGCGACTAAGTTGTGAGGTATTTTAGAGACAAAACCAACGGTATCACTGAGCAAAAATTGTTTTTTATCTGGTAATGTCAGTTGGCGCACGGTTGTGTTCAAAGTGGCAAAAAGCATATCTTTTTCAAAAACTTGTTTGCTATCATCGTTATTAGCACCAACACCAAAACGCGCCAACAGCCGGTTCATTAGTGTCGATTTACCTGCGTTAGTGTAGCCGACCAAGGCTACACTTGGTAAATCGTTATTTTGGCGTTGTGCTGAACGTGTTGTCTCACCTTTCTCAAGGTCTGCTAATTCTTGACGAATATGAACCATTTGAGCTGTAATACGGCGACGAGATTGTTCGAGTTTGGTTTCTCCAGCGCCTCGTGACGTAAAGCCACCACCACCAGCACCAGTTTGCTGATCCAGCGTGATTGACATACTTGTACGTAATCTTGTTAACTGATATTGCAAACGCGCCAATTGAACCTGTAATTGGGCCACTTTAGTTTGCGCACGTTGTGCAAAAATATCTAAAATCAAACCAGTGCGGTCCACCACAGTCGCGTTGGTTGCTTTTTCCAAATTACGGATTTGCGAAGGTGTCAACTCGTCGTTAGCCACAATCATGTCGACCTCGTAAGTTGCTACTGCCGCGCTAATTTCCTCAACTTTGCCTTTACCAAAATAAGTTGCTGGGTTAGGGCGTTCCAGTTTTTGGGTGAACGTCTCAACTGGGTCTAAGTTATTTGCTTTTGCTAGGTTGCCTAATTCTTCTAATTCATAAGTTAAATTTGCCTGACTCGTTGTCAAGCCAACTAAAAATACTTTTCGGGGTGTTTCTCGCATCAAAAAATGCCTCCAATCAAACTACGAGACTGGGGCATTTAACGTGTTGACGAAAATTGCAGACCAATCTCAAGAAAAGCGCACCAAAACAGTTGCCTGTTTTTTGTCACTACATCTTAAAATTCGTTCAACAAGTTCCCGTACCTCTTTTTCTTAATAGTGATAGTGTATAAGTTTTTAAACCTAATGTCAAACTTAGACGATATTTCTTATCACGTGGTGTGTTTTTTCAAGTATAATGAAATAAGCTAATCAATTAAATCGAGGTTAAACATGGCAAAAGAAATTTATTTAACGGGTGATCGACCAACTGGTAAATTGCATATTGGGCATTATATTGGCTCATTGAAAAATCGTGTGGCAATGCAAGATTCTGGTGAATTTGATCCATTTATTATGATTGCTGACACGCAAGCTTTTACAGACAACGCTCGTAATCCTGAAAAAATTCGCCGTTCGCTAACAGAAGTTGCATTGGATTATTTGGCAGTTGGTATTGATCCTACTAAATCAACGATTTTTGTACAATCTCAAATTACTGGGTTGCCAGAATTAACTGAATATTTTATGAATTTGGTCAGTGTGGCACGTCTGCAACGCAATCCGACTGTTAAATCAGAAATTCAACAAAAAGGTTTTGGAGAGGGTATTCCAGCGGGATTTTTGACTTATCCTGTGTCTCAAGCGGCCGATATTGCAATTTTCAGGGCCACAAAAGTGCCGGTTGGTGATGATCAAGAACCCATGATTGAACAGACACGCGAGCTAGTTCGTTCATTCAAAAATGCTTATCAATCAGAAGTATTGGTTGAGCCTGTCGGTGTCTTTCCACCGAAGGGGCAAGGACGTCTACCGGGCATTGATGGTAATGCTAAAATGTCAAAATCACTGAACAACGGTATTTATATTAGTGATGATGCAGACACATTAGCTAAAAAAGTCAAGTCGATGTACACTGACCCATTGCACATAAACATTGATGATCCCGGTCATGTTGAAGGCAATGTCGTCTTTACTTATTTGGATATTTTTGATCCTGATAAGCAACGTGTGCAGGCATTAAAAGAGCAATACACTGCTGGTGGCCTTGGCGACATGAAAATCAAAAAGCACTTGATTGAAGTGATGGAAGCTGAAATGGCACCTATTCGTCAACGACGTGAAACATTTGCCCAAGATATTCCAGCTGTGATGGCTATGTTAAAGGCTGGCTCTGATCATGCTAATGAAGTAGCAGAGTCAACAATGAAAGATGTACGCCATGCAATGGGCATTGATTATTTCGACTAAATAAATCACAGCAATCTGAAAAGATTGCTTTTTTAGTGTCGATCATAGTAATAGTGGCATAAAAAAGACACAAATTGTTAAAATATGATAAATTAAAATAGTATATAATGGCAAGATAGAAACAAAATCAGGGGACGATATGGATAATAAAGCACAACTCAACCGCGGCTTCGGCCTGACTGCATCACTGGCTTTAGTGGTTGGCACAATCATTGGTTCAGGGATTTTTTTTAAACAAGGTAGCGTATTAGCGTCGGCTGGTAGTACGACGTCCGCATTAATTGCATGGGCGGCTGGTGGTATTTTGACACTGGCCTCCGGTATGAGTGTTGCTGAAATTGGTTCCCAAATGGCTAAAACTGGCGGCTTATACATTTATATTGAAAAAATTTATGGCAAAGTTTGGGGCTATTTAGCAGGGTGGATGCAAGTCATATTTTATGGACCGGCTATGATGGGATCTATTTCTGCTTACTTTGGGATATTGTTTGTTGACTTGTTTCAATTACCCAAAATGTGGGCGATACCCTCAGCGATTATTGCGTTAGCGTTTGTTGGCATAATCAACTCAATTCCTAATCGTTTCAGTGCTGGCTTTCAGATATTGACGACGACACTTAAGATGTTGCCGATTGTTGCGTTGATCATTTTTGGTATGTTTTTTGGACAGCATGAAGCGTTGGGACAGACAGTTACTGCGGTAGCACACACTAATAGTGGGGGATTTGGGGTCGCTATTTTAGCAACGCTATTTGCTTACGACGGCTGGGTAACTTTGGCAAATATTAGTGGTGAAATTAAAAATCCGCAAAAAGTTCTACCAAAGGCAATTGTATTTGGTTTGATTATTGTCATTATCTCTTACGTCGGGGTCAGTTATGGGACATACAGAAGCTTAGAGGCATCAAAGATTGTTGCGCTGGGTCAAAATACAACAATTCATATGGCAACCAGTGCCTTTGGTGTCGTTGGTGGTCGTTTGATGAGTGTGGCGGTTTTAATTTCATTACTAGGGACACTCAATGGTAAAATTGTTTCATTTCCACGTGTGTTATTTGCAATGGCGCGAGATGGCTTATTCCCGTTTGCAAAAACGTTTTCTAAGATTAACATGCGGACCAAAACACCTAATGCTGCGATTTGGTTTATGATTGTGCTGGGCGACTTAATGTTATTGTTGACTAATCCTGATCGACTCACTGACATTGCCATGTTCACGACTTTCTTGTTCTATATTTTGGCATTTGTCGGGGTTCTCATTTTGCGACACAAAGATCCGACTGGCGTTAATAGAGCATTTTCAGCACCCTTATATCCGTTTATCCCAATACTAGCAATTGCAGGTTCACTTTACGTGGAAATTTCAGAAATTTTGCATGATTTTTCTGGTGTTGTAATATCAATTGCCGTGGTCGCGATGGGCTTGCCGGTCTATCTGATTCTATCAAAGCGACAACTTAAAAAGTAAGTGTTTTAATCAAAAAGAAACCCCCGAAATTAATTTTTCAGGGGTTTTAAAATGATAAAATTATTGATCAGAAGAACTCTCTGTCGACGTGTCAGATGAACTTTCAGTGCTACTTGAGGACTCATCATCTGCAGGTCGGAGAGAAGCAGCCACGGCTTGTAGTGTGCTTGGTACTTCACCACCATAGGCCGGACCAGTTGTTGCTGCCTTTAACCCTAGTGCTTTACGAGCTAGGTTAGTTACACGTTGCTTTTCTTTCTGTGTCACGACTTCATAAGAAATGGCATTACCAGAAGCGTCTGGATAGCTTGTTCCCACGCCTTGAATATGTTCACTCACAATATTATTCTTGGCTTTAATATATTTACTTGCGATTGTTGTCATGTCACCAAATGTCAAATCAGTGAGGACATTTTTACTAAGCGTTGTCATAAATGAATTGTTCAAGAGGCTTGAAACATTGGCAGATTTTTTAATCAAACCTTCAAGAACGAGACGTTGACGCTTTTGACGGCCATAATCACCTTCAGGATCGTCATAGCGCATCCGAGAGAAGGCTAGTGCTGCATCGCCGGTCATAACATGCTTTGTTGCAGACCATGTGACACCATTGTCATCAGAGTGTTCATAACCGGTACTACCTTTGTGGAACCGGTATAAGTTGGGACCGTAATCGTGAGCGGTGTCTTGGCTATAAGTAAAATCAAGTAGTGACTTTACGGAAATACCGCCAACTTGGGTGACCATTTTTTCCAAACCAGCCATATTTACTAACGCATAGAAATCAACTGGAATATTAAGATAAGCTTCAACAGTTTTGATGGCCGTTGATGTTGAACCATAGGCATAAGCGGCATTCATTTTTTGTGGGAAAGTATCTTCATAACCGGGGATGGCAACCATTGCGTCACGAGGAATTGAAATCATTGTCGTTTTTTCTGTTTTGGGATTGATAAGCAATAACATCATTGAATCGGTACGTCCTTTGTAAGTACGACCAAGTTCGCCTGTATCAGTTCCAAACAATAGAATAGATAATGGTTTACCACTAGAAACAACGCTTGAGACATTGCGGGCCTTTTTAGTGCCTGTGCTCTTATAAACCTTATCAATTGTTGATTTAGCGTTATTAATTGCGTACCACGCGAAGCCACCGGCCGTGATTGCTAATACAGCGATGATTGCTAAAATCATATTTCGCAATTTGTGGGTTGGTTTCTTAAAACGATCTGTACGAGACTTTGTTTGATTTTCTGCCATGATGATCTCCGATTAGTGTTGGCCAATGAACATGGCAACGAGTAAAATAATGAAAACTGCGAGGGTAATGCCAGCATATCGCCAATCTTTAATTTTGGTGAAAGCATAAATGGAAGCGATAATTCGTAAAACAGGCGTTAGAATGAGTAAAAATAGTCCTAACATCATGAGAGCGCCAGCTTGAAAATGATAGGAACCATGTACAATCTGTGCTAGTTGACGCGGAAATTGGTTGTCGGGGAAACCGGTTTTGGCACCATTAATGAGGTAGAAAGCAAAACCAAGAATCATCACAACAACAGCAATCATAACGCCAATTCTTAAAACAATGCCAATTTGACGTTCTAAATCTTTTTCTGCTTGATTAGTGGGCATAGGTGAGGGCCTCAATATAATGTAATATTAAATGCTTTGAGCAAGAGTTGTATACCAGCAATACCGACAACTGGGATAAATAGTTGTCGGTATTGCTGGTACATATGGCATGATGCCTGCCCCAATTGTTGCACCTAAAACGATACCTAGAGCAATTGGGACGGCGATGTCGGCTCGAATAGTGCCATTAAAAAAATAAACGAGGGCGCTGGCTGCGGCCGTGACACCCATCATTAAATTAGAGGTCGCGCTGGCAGGCTTGAGTGGCATTTTCATGATACCGTCCATGGCAAACACTTTGAACATACCAGAACCAATGCCTAATAAACCAGAAGCGAGGCCAGCCCATAACATCACAACAGCGCCACCGGGAATATTCTCCACACGATAATCAATGGTTTGATTCAGTGCTTTGTCATAGTATGCGGTGTTGAGTTGCAACTTGTTGGCGAGTGGGTCATCGCGTGCGACCAAATCAGCTTGGTTGTGTACGTGCAATTTACGCCACATCCGGTAAGATTGATAAACTAGTAGCACGCCAAAAAGGAAATTTAACCAAATTGGGGCGAAAAGGCCTGCACATATTGCGCCGACCAGCGCACCAATTGTCGTAAAAATTTCGAGTAACATAGCGACACGCAAATTCAACATGTCGTCTTTTAAATATGCGATTGAAGCACCAGATGAAGTCGCAATCACAGCGACAATACTGGCACCGATTGCGTAGTGAATAGGAATATTAAAACCAATCACTAAGATTGGCGTGACAATCATGCCACCACCAAGGCCCAAAAGCGCCCCAAGGACTCCGGCAAGAACACCAACCAATAGCATAATGATAATGGACAAAGTTAAAGCCAAGATTAAATTCCTACCACTTCACTGTTTTTTCAATAATTATATTCTACACAATGCTACAATTATTATGTACGATAAGCAAACGTGTTTGTAGAATTTTAATAAATTGGGAGAGCGTTTACTGCGTCATGGCGGGTGAACGGAAGTGTATTTGTGTTAATTCAACCTGATAAATTACGAAAATTGTTGATTATTATTTTTGGTCTAGTATTTGCTGTGTTTTGCCTTGCCGTCAGGTTTAACGCGGTTTTGTTGACATTTGGGGATGATGCAGCTACCTTAGTGGTTCAAAATATGTTGCCACATTCTCTGCAAGCTTTGATAACAATAGGGCATCTGTTTGCGCATTATTGGGTAGTCCTGCCATTTATCGCTTTGATGGCTGGTGTTCTTTATCTGGCACAATACAAAATCGCGATGTGGTGGTTCATTATTTCACAATCAATGGGGATGTTAGTGTGTTTGATTGTTGCCATCGTAGTTGGTATCTCTTGGGATAATGGGCTAAAGCTACGTGATATGATGCCAAATTTATTGTTGGTATGGTGGTCGCAAATCTTATTCTTGGTGGTAGCATTGATTGTGCCACGTTTATTTCAATCAAGGCGATTGCAGATAATGATGAATTGGCTGATTGGTGTATTTTGGATTTTCATGATGATTTCATTGGTCCAAATCAATAACATGTTATTATCTAGCGGTCTTGGCGCGTTATTATTTGGCTATTTTTGGTGGCAATTAACCGCACAAACGTATCGCAAGCGAGCTCGTCAATGGCAACATGCCCTAAAAATTGACGGTCGGGTTTGATTGTGATATGCTTTTACTAATATATCAAAGAGGTTGCAATCAACATGAGTCGCATAATTGAGTCTGCCAAGACGTTGATGTTATGTTAAAGGGGCGATTGCCGAAAATGTCATCTGGCAATATGATGTTTGGGCTGGTAATTAACAGTTACTAGACTGTCGTAGTAATACGGTGCGCTTTGAAAAGTGATTAAGAAAATGACTTTTTAAACCTCTTTCTGTGTGAGCAGGAAGAGGTTTTTTGTTGGGAAAAGGAGAATTTTTTATGTCTGAGGATAGTGGGCAAGTTAAACGAAATCTAAAAACACGTCATGTGTCGATGATTGCGTTAGGTGGATCAATTGGTACGGGGTTGTTTGTTGCTTCGGGTGCCACAGTGGCGCAGGCTGGTCCAATGGGCGCTATTGTCGCTTATTTAGCGATTGGCGTGATGGTTTATTTTTTGATGACCAGTTTAGGAGAAATGGCGACTTATGCACCAACTTCTGGTTCATTTTCAGATTATGCAGGTAAATATGTTGATCCCGCATTAGGATTTGCGATGGGCTGGAATTATTGGTTCAATTGGGCGATCACGCTGGCGGTTGATATTGTGGCTGTTGGATTAGTTGCCAAGTTTTGGTGGCCAAATACACCGGGTTGGATTTTTTCAGCCGTTGCTTTGGCATTCATCTTTTTGATTAATTTGTTCTCCGTTGGAGCTTTTGGTGAAGCTGAATTTTGGTTGTCAATGATTAAAGTGATTACAATCATCGTCTTTTTGGTGGTTGGCGTGGCAACAATCTTTGGCGTTATTCATTCTGACGTCAATGTCATGAAAAACTTATCAGTTGGCAACCATGGCTTCGTTGGCGGACCACAAGCCATTTTGTCAGTCTTTGTCGTGGCAGGATTTTCTTTCCAAGGGACTGAGCTAATTGGTATTACTGCTGGAGAAGCACAAGACCCTGACAAATCAGTGCCCAAGGCTATCAATCAAGTCTTTTGGCGAATTTTGTTGTTTTATATTTTAGCAATTTTTGTGATTTCGGCTTTGGTTTACTACCAAGATCCACGTTTGTTAAGTTCATCAACTGAAAATATTGCTGTATCACCATTTACGATTGTCTTTAAAAATGCGGGTATCGCTTTTGCAGCCAGTTTGATGAATGCTGTTATTTTGACATCAATTGTATCATCAGCGAATTCTGGATCTTATGCATCATCACGTATGTTGTTTGCCATGGCGCGTAAGGGTGAAGCCCCTAAGATTTTTGGTAAAGTGTCCAAACGCGGTGTACCTGTGGCAGCATTGGTTTTGACGACGGCAATTGGTTTGTTAGCGTTTATTTCTAATACTAAAGGTGGTTCGGTCGCTTATACTTGGCTCGTTAATGCCTCTGGATTGACTGGGTTTATTGCTTGGGTTGGAATTGCGATTTCACATTATCGCTTCCGCCGCGCGTATGTTGCACAGGGTAAAAGCTTGTCGGATTTGAAGTATCGGGCAAAGTGGTTCCCATTTGGGCCACTATTTGCATTGGTTATCTCAATTGGGGTAATTATTGGACAAGATCCAGAAAGTTTTACTAACTTGAATTGGGAAAAAATCGCAATAACATACTTGTCTGTACCATTATTTGCAATTTTATATATTTGGTACAAAATTTCCCATAAAACAAAAGTGATTAAGTTAGAAGAGGTTGACTTGTCACAACCTAAAAAGTAAATAGCACTTATCGCTGAATGCCAACGAGCATCCAGCTTTTTTATGCAATAAATTCATTTAAAGAGCAATTTATGTGAATAAAATATGAACTTTAGCCCCTATTAACGAATATTTGTTATGATAAATAGCAAAGTAATGAATCATTATGATAGCAACTGTCATGATGAGAAAGTGGGGCAGATTAATGTTACATATACAGACGTGGTTGGGTGGACTAGCAATGTTAGCAGTATTTTATCGAAATGTGCCAGCACTTCGTGCGTTAAAACGTGGACAATTCCAACCAAATTTTGCGACTTTTATGATTTGGGCATTAATTTCGTTAATTGAGTCTGTGATTATTTTGGCTAATCGTGGCGGTTTTGGCGCAACATCAATGGTTTTGAGCGTTATCTTTTTTTCCTACTTTGGCATTATTGGACTCAAATACGCCAAAGAACAACCAATTAATCGACGATTTATTGTGGCCATGTTAGGTGCAGTTATAGTGCCACTTTTGTTGACCTTGGGTCATGGGCTGACGCAGGGAGAGCTATTGTTTATATTGGCGATTGTTGAAGCCTTGGCAATTATTCCGACGATTCAGAAAATTAAACAGGCACCGTATTCAGAGAGTTTATCTTGTTATGTTTGGAATGATATCTCGATGTTATTGAGCCTTTTAGCGGTTCATATCATTAGTTTTGAAACTGTTTTTGTGCCATTAATATGGGTATTTATTATGAGTGGGTGCATTATTTATATGTTAGTGTTGAGAAGCCGCGCACCAAAATGTCAAGAATGTGCCGTTTTGGATTAAAAATATATCATAGTTGGTTGCATGAACAAACTAACCGTGGTAAGATATATTTTGTAAAAGAAATGATACCGCTTTCAGATGCAGAAAGCCGGTTTGGTACTAAGAAAGACAAACTATGTTAAAAGTCAAGAAAAACAACTAAATGTAGAATAATAATTTGGTTGAACGACAAATAAACGTTTTAAATTACTATTTTAAAACGTTCCC
>NZ_BMBS01000017.1 GCF_014634805.1 Leuconostoc falkenbergense | reverse complement strand
TGGTTGTTTTAGACAATTACCATTAAAGGCGCTGCGGCTTTTTTATTCAAGTGTTCGGTTTAATTTTACAATCTACCCTATATTAATTTGATAAGGGGTCAACAGATGACATCATTTACAGAATTACAACAACAGCGGCGGACAATTTACGGACTGGGTCGAAATGTTCAGCAAACACCAGAAGATTTATTTGACCTCGTCAAGTCAGCAGTTCGTCAAGCGCCAACTGCATTCAATAATCAAACGGTGCGCAGTATTGTTTTGACTGGCGATGCCCATGAAAAGCTTTGGGACATTGTCGCAAAACGTTTAAAAGAAGAAGTACCCGATGAAAGCGCTTATCAAGCAACTTTAGCAAAAATTAATGCGAGCTTTAAGGCTGGATTTGGTACCGTATTGTTTTTCACAGACACTTCGATTGTGAAGTCATTTGAAGAAAATATACCACTTTACGCAGAAAATTTTCAGGATTGGTCTGAACAAGGTCATGGTATTGCGGAATACGCTACTTGGTTAGCATTAACAGAAGCAGGATTGGGCGCTTCCTTGCAACATTATAATCCATTGATTGACGATGAAGTGGCCAAAGCTTTTGATGTCCCTAGTACATGGCGTTTACGTGCGCAATTAGTATTTGGATCTATTGAAGCACCAGCTGCTAATAAAGATTTTGTTGAAGATAATGAGCGTTTTAAACATTATAGTAAATAAAAAATAATATCCAATCATGAAAAAGTGTGAATTAAACCACACTTTTTTTTGGATAATATACTAAACTCTTATATAATTTTATGCAAAAAAATGCAATTAATATATAATGATACTTGTTCGGTAATTAATTAATTGTTAGTTATACTTACAATTGATATAGAGAGTGAGAGAAAAATAATGAAAAAAGTTGTTCTGTGCTTTATCATGTGTTTAATGTTTTTCGGTGAGTCTATCCATTGCTACGCTAATGATGGAACTAATGATACATCTGTCAAGAGTAGTTTAAACACACACGATTCAAAAGATAATGGCGCCATTAGTTCTCAAGTTACTAGTGACTCCAGTGTGAGTCAAGTGAATAATGAAACAGTAGAAAAACCTGTGATTAGTTATTCTACACATGTTCAAAATGAAGGATGGCAAAAAAATGTTGAAAACGGTGCTGTTTCTGGAACGACAGGGCAGAGATTAAGACTAGAAGCAATAAAAATACAAGTTGCTAATTTGAATAAAACCTATCCTGGTGGTGTGACCTACTCAACCCATGTTCAAAATATTGGTTGGCAAAGTTATTTGTCTAATGGCGAGTCAGCAGGAACAACTGGTAGATCACTACGTCTAGAAGCCATCAAAATAAATCTTACTGGGGAATTAAGTAAGCATTATGATGTATATTACAGAGTCCATGTAGAAAATTTCGGCTGGCTTTCGTGGGGAAAGAATGATGCTCCTGTTGGTTCTGCTGGTTTTGCATCGCGTTTAGAAGCAATTCAAATCAAGCTAGTTGCAAAAGGAACAGCTTTTTCAGAGGATCAGTTACGACCATTCATTTCAGCTAGCTCTATCTCATACCAATCCCATGTTCAAAATATTGGTTGGCAATCTTCTGTAAATAATGGTGAAATTTCGGGAACAACTGGTAAAGGCTTAAGGATGGAAGCTCTTAGAATAAATACTATTAACAATGGATTGGGAGGAAGCATAGTTTATCAAGGGCATGTGCAAGATGTTGGCTGGCAATCCGAGGTTGGAAATAATGTTATTACTGGTACTGTTGGACAGGGTAAGCGCTTGGAAGCTTTAAAAGTATCGTTAAGGGGTGAATTATCCAAATATTATGACGTATATTATCGTGCACATGTTGAGAATAAAGGCTGGTTGGACTGGACAAAAAATGGTGGAATAATTGGTAGCATAGGTGCTTCAAAGAGAATGGAATCTGTTCAGATTTTACTGGTTTTAAAGGGTGCAACTGCACCAGCTATTGGAAACCATTCATATGCGACAATTAATGATTTTCCAAGACCAAAACCGACGTATTTTTCACAATTGGATTCTAGATGGTCTAAAAATAAATTTAACTCGTCAACAATCGGTCCAACTGGTTGTGTACCGACCAGTTTAGCTATGATTTTACACGGTTCTTATGGAATGAATTTGTCCCCAGCTGACGTAGCAAAACGAATGGATGGATTTAGTCCTTGGGCAATAGGTGCTTCCGGAAAGGACATAGTCGTGACCGCAAAATCTTACGGTCGCTCAGTCGAACAAATTAGTTCGCAGTCTCGAGCTCAATTATTATTAAGTCAGGGTATACCACTCATAATGATTGAAAATGTTGGGATAGATCATGCTGTTACGGTGTACGGGTATAACAATGGAAAAACTGAAGTGTTTGATCCTTACAATAAAATGTTTTTTCAAGGATGGAACTCTCTTAATTATATGTGGAATAAAGTGGGAACGGATCCGGTTGATTGGGATGCAGGAAGACCAGTATTTGCGATTAGGTAAAGAAATATTATGAAATATAAAAAAATAAATTGCGTTTTAATCATTATAATGTTAATGATGATAATAGGTTTTACTTTTTATTTTCACAGTTTGCAAATAAAAACAACTAGCAAAAAAACAGCTGAAAGAACGCAACAACGGTCTAGTTCAACGACGAAAATTAGTGAGCCTCATAATAGCTCATCGATTGATACTGAACAATCATCAAGTAATTCATCATCTAGTAGTACGACGCTGAGGGAAGATGCTACACTAAAATCAAAGATAAATAAAGCAAGAATGGCACTATATGAAGCAGGGATTGATTCATCTTCAATTTCTGATAATGAATTATTAAAATATTGGAATACTGCTCACCAAAAAAAAATAAACTTTGTCAAGTATATTGAAAGTATACTGTCAAAATAAAAAAAGCGAAACGATTATGAAGTGAACCCAAATAGTTGGACAGAATAAAAATCTGTTCAACTATTTGGGTTCACATCGATTAGCGTTTCGCTTTTTTTAACGCTTGCATTGCGAGCTGATGAGCGCCCTGATTTTGCTTTTCAGGTATCCAATTGACTAGAACCAAAGGATATTCAGTTAATAAGGTCATAATTTGATCAACATAAGACTGATAATGTTTGGCGTATTTTTTTTGAATGGCGTCAGCGACGATTTTTGAATCGGTATAAATCTGTAAATTATCAACCATAGGTAGCTGTTTGATACTCCAGATAAGTCCCATAAATTCGGCTTCATGGTTATCAGCGCTTTGAGGTAAAGCCTTTTTGAGTTGTTGCTGTTGTTTGTTAATAATTAAAACTGCGCCAAC
The DNA here is from genome assembly GCF_014634805.1 of Leuconostoc falkenbergense. Lineage (GTDB taxonomy): Bacteria > Bacillota > Bacilli > Lactobacillales > Lactobacillaceae > Leuconostoc > Leuconostoc falkenbergense. The sequence continues at coordinate 36,263 of NZ_BMBS01000017.1, read as the reverse complement.
TGCTGATTGTCCGTCATGCACGTTTCGGGCGGCGTCAACATAAAGTGTCATCATGTCCAAAATCCTCTAAAATTGTTTACAATCCCTAGTATAACAGAAGTCGGGTGTCTAAAAAATTATCGCTTTGATATTGGCGAGCTAACTTTTGTTTGTCATCATTTTTTTAATATCAAAAATCTGGTAAAATAGGTTACGAATACGTTTATAGAAAAGAGTTTCACATGGTACCAAAACGCGGTTATTTTCAGCCAATTGATTCTGTCGGCCTCATGAGTTGGTTATGGTGGGGCGTATTTTTAATGTTAAGCTTTATTATTTGGAATGAAATTGGCTTCAAGTTTGATATTTTTCCAATTGCTAGCATTTTAGTAGTGGTCTTAGTGGGCCTGTTAATGATTATTCGTAGGCGCGTTTATTTGGCCGGCTCACAAATTTTTTTGGGACGTATTTTAATGGCTGAATACGAAAAAGTTAAGTTAGAAGATATTGATAATTGGCAAATAAAGGGACGATTTCTGTCTTTTGAACGCGCAGATCGCAAAAGAAAATACCTATTAAGTCGCAATGTTGCAGAACAAATTAAAGGATATAAAGATACGAATGGTAGATAACATAACGATTAACATTGTTGATCAGGTTGGGCGTATTGATGGTGTTTTGGCAAAAGAAACGTTACCATATTCTAGGACAACACTTTCAGAATGGCTGGTAAATGGCAATATTTTAGTCAATGGCAAACAAGTGAAAAGATCTTACAAAGTATCTTCAGGTGATGTTGTCACAATTACGCCGCCAGAAACTAAAGACACTGAAATTTTGGCTGAAAATATACCGCTTGATATTGTATACGAAGATGATGATTTGTTAGTCGTTAATAAACCTCAGGGCATAGTTGTGCATCCGGCGGCCGGCCATACAAGCGGTACCTTGGTGAATGCTCTAATGTATCATTCACCACTGTCTACTATTAATGGTGAATTTCGGCCGGGCATTGTGCACCGCATTGACCGCGACACTAGTGGTTTGCTGATGGTTGCTAAAAATGATGTTGCTCATCAAGCACTGTCAGCACAATTAAAAGCTCATAAAAATCAACGTATCTATATTGCACTAGTTCGCGGCGAATTTCAGGAAGATACTGGCACCATTTCGGCACCGCTAGCGCGTCATAAAGTTGATCGTAAAAAGCAAGCTGTGACTGAAGGCGGACGGGAAGCCATTACACATTTTCAAGTCTTAAAACGGTTTGTCGGCTATACACTATTGCAAGTTCGTTTAGAAACCGGACGTACACATCAAATTCGTGTTCACATGACTTATATTGGGCACCCTATTGTCGGTGATCCGGTCTATGGTAATGCACAAAAGTTAGCAAATGTTACACTGAATGGTCAGCTATTACATGCAAAGACCTTGTCATTAACGCAGCCAACGACAGGTGAACAGTTAACGTTTGATAGTGTACTCCCAGATTATTTTGATAAAGCGTTAGCAACATTAACACCTATTATTCGAAAGGATGAAAACAATGGCAAATAAAGAAGTTTTAGATAATGCCTCTTTGCAAAGAGCGCTAACTCGTATTACATATGAAATCATTGAGCGAAACAAAGGTGGAGAAGACCTCGTTTTGGTTGGTATTAAAACACGCGGTGAGTTTTTGGCACATCGCATTGCCGATCGACTAGAACAACTTGAAGGTGTTCGTATACCAGTGATGGCGATTGATATTACTAATTTTCGTGATGATATCCCAGATCATCATGATGATCTGGGACTGAATCAAGCTGAACGGTTAAACATTTCTGAAAAAAATATTGTGCTGATTGATGATGTACTGTTTACTGGACGAACAATTCGTGCAGCATTGGACGCCTTAATTCATATTGGTCGTCCAAAAACGATTGCCTTGGCTGTTTTAGTGGATCGTGGTCACCGAGAATTGCCAATTCGTGCAGACTTTGTTGGAAAAAATATTCCAACAGCTCAGAATGAAAAAATCAAAGTATTTGTACAGGAAATTGATGGCAAGGACGCCGTGGAAATTGTCCACTAAATTGTAATTTGTTGGTTATCTTGATGTTAGATCATGACAACTTTGGAGTGTGGTATTTTATGAAAAGACATTTAATCTTAGAAGACGGGACTGTTTTTGAAGGTCTTGGTTTTGGTGCACATGCTACGACGTTTGGTGAAATCATCTTTCATACTGCCATGACTGGTTATCAAGAAATCATTACAGATCCGATATATGATGGTCAAATGATTGTATTTGCTATGCCTGTTATTGGTGCGGCAGGTATTCATGCTGAAGCTTATGAGTCTGTCAAGCCCGCCATCAGGGGAATGATTGTGCACGATTTGGCGGAAGTTTCGGTTAATCGACAGCGCCGTATGAATTTAGACCGTTTTTTGAAGCAACATAACATACCTGGTTTATATCAGGTTGATACACGTAAATTAATTCGTCATTTGCGAGAGACTGGCCCACAAAAGGCTACCATCGTTGATTTTGCAGACGATCACGCGGTGGATCAATTGGTCGCTACGGTGTTGACAAACAAGCAAGTACAAAATACGGCAACACTCAAACCTTATGCTAATCCAGGGCGTGGACGACATATTGTTGTCATTGACTTCGGTTTAAAACATGGCATTCTGAGAATGTTGGGTGATTATGATGCCAATGTTTCTGTATTGCCATATACAACAAGCGTTGACGAGGTGCTCACACTGGATCCTGACGGTATCATTTTGTCCACGGGACCTGGTGATCCGCGCTCATTACCAGATAGTGTATTGACACTAATTCGCGTTTTGCAAACAAAGGCACCATTACTAGGCATCGGGTTAGGTCATGAGTTATTTGCACTAGCCAATGATGCTACTTTGGCACCGCTATCGTCGGAACATCATGGCATGAATCATCCAATACAAGAAATCATTTCGAGACAGATTTTCTTTGCGATGCAAGGGCAAGGTTATGCTGTTGATAATGACTCAATTGATCGCAAAAAGTTATTTGTTACTTATCGCGATTTAGTAGATGGCGCCGTGCAAGGATTGAGGCATCGTGAATACCCCGCTTTTAGTGTACAATTCTTCCCTGATGCAGCGCCTGGCCCTTTAGAAGCCACAGCAGTCTTTGCAGATTTTTTTGAAACGGTGGAGGACTATGTCGAACATCACAGCTAACAATGTATTATTTATCGGTGCAGGTGCTAACGATTTTGGTCGTGAAGCAGAGTATGATGCAGCCATTTATCAAGTCATGCCAGAACTGCGTGGTCATGGCGTTAATGTCTACCTGATTGATGAAAACCCTTACTCATTGTCGTTGGAAAGTCTTGCGGCAACGGCTATTTGGAAACCTCTAACTGTTGAAAATATTAAGGCGGTCATTAAACAGTATCAAATTGATACGGTGTTACCACTTTTCGGTGGTGAAAGGGCGTTACGTTTATGGTCGCAAACAGTGCAGGCGTGGTCACATGGCGATGGCCCAGTCCCTCAAACACTTGGACTAACCATTGACATGTTATTGCGTGTTAATAACGTGGCCGTTTTGACAAGTATGATGGCCGATGCTGGTTTACCAGTAATTACCAATCACGTTGCCAAGGCACAAGAAGACGCTAATGAACTATTACGTGAAATTAAGTTACCATTGATGGTACGTGCCTTGCACCCAAATCAGGCCAACACACGACAAATTGTTGAACGATTAGATGAATTTGAAACGGCTGTCAAGAGTGCTAAGAGTCAGTCGATGACACAAGAAATCGTGATTTCAAGGGCTATTAATGGCATGAAAGAAATCAGCCTTGAAGTGTTACGAGATTTTCGAGGCAACAAAATGCAAATTGGAGCTAGTGAAGATATGGATCCAATTGGGATTCACACTGCTGATTCCTTGAGTGTATCACCGACACTAACGCTTTCAGACCAAATTTTAGAAAAAATGAGATTTTATGCCTTTCAGGTTGCCGATTTATTGGAACTAAGGGGTGTACTGCATGTCCAGTTTGCTGTTGATGATTTGACGAATGCTATCTATATTATCAAGATATCACCTTATATAGATCAAATGGCCAGCCGCATGGCATTGGTAACAGGATACCCTGTTATGCTGGTTGCAATCAATTTGGCAATGGGTGTTGCCCTTGAAGAAATTGTTTTATCCCATGATTTTGGCAAAAAAATGGCGATGATGGAACCGATGATGGATCACGTCACTGTTAAATTACCGATTTTTCCCTTCGGTGAATTGGAACAAGCAGGCGTTTCAGTTAATCGTCAGCTCAATAGTATTCAAAAATCTGTCGGATCGACAATTGGTTTTGGACGAACATTTATCGAAGCGCTTGAAAAAGCCATTCGTTCAGCCCACTTTAATAACGCAAGTTTTTCACCAACCAATATGAGTCATAGCTCAGATGATGCATTGATTCAACAATTGATTCATCCGGAAGACAATCGTGTTTTACTCTTAGTTGAAGCCATTAAGCGTGGTTATGAAATTGATGAATTGGCTGAATTAACTAATATTGACGAATTCTTTTTCTACCAATTACGTCATTTGTTAAAGTTAGAATTAGAAGTTGAACAACAAGTTGAAAGTGTTGAGGCGTTGCGACGTGCGAAAAAATATGGTTTGTCAGACGGCTTGTTAGCACGATTCTGGCGGACTAATTTTAAAAATATTGCAACATTAGCACACGAAAATCATATTGAACCAACTTTCAAAGCATTAGAACCATCTGCTGGTGAATTCCCAGAAAATGCCAGACAATATTATTCAACTTATGAAGAGGAAAATGAATCATTGCCAGTTAGTGAAGATACTGTCTTAGTGATTGGTAGTGGCGCATTCCGAATGGGTGATGCCGCCGCTGGTGGTTATGCAACCACGATTGTTCTGTCGGAATTAAGACGTTTACAATATCACACCGTGATTATGAATAATAATGCAAGTGATGCCACCTTACTACAAAATCTGGCTGACAAGCAGTATTTGGAACCCTTAGAAATATCAGATGTTATGAAAGTAGTGGCACTTGAAAAACCAATTGCTATCATTGTGCCTGGCAATCGACGTAAGTTGATTGATGCCTTAGCTGATTTGAAGCAAAATGTTTTAATTTTGCCAAAAGAAAAGCACGTACCGAATGGACCAGATGACACTGAAACGGAATTCGCACTAAATGTCTTTTCCGATGGGCATAACATTTATCCAATCAATATTACGCAACACATGACTGGTGAGCTACGTATTGTACCAGAAATTGCGCAACTGCCGATTCAACTGGCGCAAACACATTTAGAAAATCCTGGTGTTTACCAAGTAATTTGGTATCAGGATACTTCAGAATGGGTAAAACATGTTGATGTGCCTGATATTTCACATGATACATGGTTGCGACCAATGCCATTTGGCCAAATGGCATTTATGAGTAAGGTGATGCAGGTGCAATGGTTGCGTATGACAGTGAGAGCATTGTTGGCAAGAATGACGTCGCAGGACAGTGAACTATTAACTAATGTCAATAAATTAACTTTACAAGCAGATGTTGCTATGATTGCTTCAGACATTAACTATGCCTTACACTTACAGCCAACACAGATGATTGATGGCACGCGTTTTGAGATTGGGGTAGGTATTAAATACGATGAGCAAATCAAAATATGAGACATACTTATACACAGGTGTTTTAGTTGAACAGGATGCTTCTGGACGATACATGCCAAAAAATAATGGTGCCAAGCCAAATATTTGGCGAACAGGTAAGCATACAAAGGGTAAATATGCTAATTTTGGACAAGTTTTTTTGACTGAAAATAACCAAACTATCGCTGTTATAGCAGTAGAAAAATTACCTTTCAATCAACGTCATAATTACACGCCAATGCAACGATGGACATCAGAAACTGTTGATAGTGATTTGTTATTACCATACAAAAAAGCGTAAACACGACATGTGTCTACGCTTTTTTTGAAGTCTCATTTTTTTTGAGTAACTTTGACGTTGAAATTAAATAAAATAGCATTGAGAATAATTAGTAGGGCACTGAAAATAAAAATGCCTCGGTAATCAAACATACTAGCAATCAGGGCACCAAACATAGGGCCCATCACACTACCAAGAGCTTGAAAGCTTTGATTATAACTGAAAATGCGGCTAGTCATGGCCATTGGTGAATTTTTAGAGAGTAGCGTTTGTACGGCAGGCAACATCGTAGCATCACTAATACCGACAATAAATCGAAAGACCATTAACATAAAAATACTCGTGACAAATGCTGTTGGTACAAAGGCCACAACGGCAATCATGAACCCGATTTTAATCATGCGGTCAGTACCAACACGATCACCAATTTTACCAAATTGCGGGGCGGCTATAACCGTTGCCACACCAGGCATGGCCGCGACCACACCAGCTATGAACGTTGTATTAGAAGCATTATGAGTTAATTCACGAACGAACAAACTCACAATAGGATTAATTGACGTGTTCACAGTTTGAACTAACATGGTCGTAATGAACAAACCTAGAATGAGTTGTTTATTTGGAACGGCTTGCCAAAGTTGTGCTGTGGAAGCACGAGCGGTTCGAGGCGATATTTTAACAGGTTCTTCCTTGACTAAAAATAGTGTCAGTAGAAAAACGAGGAATAAAATGACACCTGTGATGTGAAATGACATGCGATAAGAGACTAGCGAAGCTAACGTGCCACCAAACAATGGACCAAGTAAGTTACCAGCTGTCATACCAGTAACTAAAATACCTAAAGCGTGACCAGCATGCTCTTTTGGCGTTTGGGTGGCAATCAAAGCATTTGAGTTAGAAACAAAACCACCCATGACGCCTTGCAACGCCCTTAAAGCAAATAGTTGCCAAACATTACTGACATAACCCATCAAAAATAATACAATTGCCATACCTAGCGCAGCGCGCAGCATCATTAGTTTTCGACCTTTGCGGTCTGCTAGTTTTCCCCAAAATGGTGACACAACTGCCGTTACCAAAAAGGTTATAGCGAAGACAGCACCAGAGTAAAACGTGAGCTCATTTTTGTTAAAATCACCTAATGTGTCAATGTATAAGGCCAGAAATGGTATTACCTCACTCAATGCAATGCCAGTCATGAAGACGCCAAACCAGAGAACAAAGACATTACGCTTCCAAAGTGTACTTTCAGAATTTTCAGACATAAATATTACGCGAACTAATAGTAAATTTAAGCGATTAATACTATTAAAAACGATGTGTTGTTAAGGGTGAACCTTAGATGTAACATCATCGATACGCGACCTCCTTAACTTAGTATGTTATAAAATGATATAAACTATTATTCCATTTTATCCCTAAATGTTAAAATGTGCACATTTTAAACCTTGACTTGTGAATAAATTAAATTTTGATTATAATTGATGTACGTTTAAAAAGCGTTATTAAGGTATTTTGCGGTTTTAAAAATAGTGAAGTATCTTCCTGATTATATGAAGGGAAATGAGCGCCAAAAGTGATATTATGTGCGCTTACAAAGTAATGATATGGCAAGAACAAAAGATTATACTGGACAAGAAGTGCTTGATATGGTTAATGAATACATGTCAAGTGAAGATGCTCAAAAAGTTAAAGCGGCTTATGAATGGGCAACAGATTTGCATAAGACACAAAAGCGCAAATCAGGGCAACCTTACATTATTCATCCAATTCAAGTTGCGGGAATCTTGGCTGAATTGAAAATGGATACCGCCACAGTTATTTCAGGTTATTTACATGATGTTGTCGAAGACACGCCAGCGACATTGGCAGATGTACAAGAACGTTTTGGTGATACGATTGCTCAAATCATTGATGGTGTGACCAAAATCAGTAAAATTCAATACCAAAGTTCACAAGAACAATTGGCCGAAAATCATCGTAAATTACTTTTGGCAATGTCAAAAGATATTCGAGTGATTATTGTTAAGTTAGCTGACCGTTTGCATAACATGCGGACACTTGGCGCCTTGCGTGATGATAAGCAAAAGCGAATTGCTAATGAAACGCTTGACATCTATGCACCTTTGGCTGATCGTTTAGGAATTAGTGCAATCAAGTGGGAATTAGAAGATTTATCATTAAGCTTTATCAATCCTGAACAATATCATCGTATTGCTTCCTTGATGAATATGAAACGTGATGAGCGCATTAGTTATGTCAATGAGGCTGTTAAAGAAATTGAAAATGCAATTCATGAATTAGAATTACAAGATGTGGACGTCAACGGACGACCTAAGCATATTTATTCAATCTATCGTAAAATGACTGACAAACACAAGGCGTTTGAAGAAATTTATGATTTGTCAGCTGTCCGGATTTTAACCGATTCTATTCCTGATACCTATGCAGTTCTAGGTGCTATTCATTCTAAATGGACACCAATTCCAGGCCGATTCAAGGACTATATTGCGTTACCTAAAGCCAATGGTTATCAGAGTTTACATACCACAGTAATTGGACCTGGTGGACGTCCATTAGAAGTCCAAATTAGAACGCATCATATGCATGAAGTTGCTGAATTTGGTGTGGCTGCTCATTGGGCCTATAAACAAAACAAAGGTTCTAACAAAGAAGCTAACGTCAAGGATAAAAACCAGCAAACATTAAATGTGATACAAGGTATTCTAGAGCTTCAAGAAAATGCCAAAAATGCTGAAGACTTCATGGATAGTGTGCAAGGCGACCTATTTTCGGATCGTGTGTATGCCTTTACACCTCGAGGAGATGTTTTTGAACTGGCCAAAGGTGCTGGACCATTAGATATGGCCTTTTCAATTCATACAAACGTGGGCATTAAGACCACGGGTGCTAAAGTTAATGGTCGCATTGTACCGCTTGATTACAAAATTAAAACTGGTGACATTATCGAAATCACCACGTCAGCTAATGCCAAACCAAGTCGCGATTGGCTGGAGTTAGTGTCAACACGTCGGGCTCGTAATAAAATTAAGCAGTATTTTAAGCAGCTTGATCGTGATGATAATATTGAAGCAGCTCGAGAATTATTGAGTAATAGCATTAAAGATGGTGGTTATAATGTCAATGATATATTAACGGCAGACAATATTCAGGAAGTCTCTGAAAAAATGCACTACCACTCATCGGATGATATGTTAGCTGCGATTGGTTTTGGTGATGTTGCCTTACCTGGTGTTGTCAACAAACTTACGGAAAAAATACGTGAGGCGCAGCAAGAAGCAGCGGCACAAGAGCTACAACGTGAAATGCTTGAAGAAGGACATGGCATTAAACGTGATGAAACAGCCTTTACTAAACGTCAAAAAGCCTCGGCCGATGATATTGTCATTGCAGGCGTTGATAACCTGTTGGTTAGATTAGGACGTTGTTGTACACCAGTTCCGGGGGATGCTGTAAAGGGTTATATCACTAAAGGACGTGGCATATCTGTCCATCGACTTGGTTGCCCCAACATTCGTGCTGCTGAAGCACAGGGACAACGGCTAGTTGATGTCGCATGGGAAGATGATTCTGGCTTGAAACCTAATTATGACGCTGATCTAACTGTTCGTGGAGAAAATCGTAATGGCTTGCTGAACGATGTTTTGCGAAGCGTCAATGGTCGTACTAAATATGTCAACTCAGTTAATGGTCATGTGACAAAAAATGGTATGGCACAGGTCGCGTTATCATTAGGTGTGCGCAATGTTGAGCAGTTAACCGTTATTATGGATGCACTCAATAATTTGCCTTCCGTATATGATGTTGAACGCGCATTTCATTAATGAGTTCGTTTTGTAACGCGATAAAAAAGATTTATCTGCAGATAAATCTTTTTTTGCTATAAATGTAGTTAATGTTCTTTGTAATTTTGTGTGATTAAAATAAGACACTGGATGCTTTATTAATACCGGCACATGCTACCTTATTATGATGGCGCTTGAAACACAATGCTATTTCACGTATCATGATAACAATAAAAGATATACTTTAAAAATGGAGACAATATGAGAGTAGTAGTACAACGGGTTAAACAAGCGGTCGTAGCCATTGATGGTCAACCAACTGGTCAAGTTGGGCAAGGATTTGTCCTTTTAGTAGGTATTAGTGATCATGATACAGAGGCTGAAATTGATTACCTTGTTCGTAAGATTACAAATTTACGCGTTTTTAGTGATGATAATGGTCAGATGAATTTGAGCCTTAAAGATATTAATGGTGGCATATTGTCAATTTCACAATTTACATTGTACGCAAATACCAAAAAGGGTAATCGACCAAGTTTTACTGACGCCGGCGCACCCGATTTTGCAGAAAAAATGTATGAACTGTTTAATGAGCGTTTATTGACAACCGGTGTATCAGTCGAAACGGGTACATTTGGTGCTGATATGCAAGTAACGTTGACCAATGATGGCCCGGTAACAATTATTTTTGATACCGATCAAAAATAAAAACGCTCATTTCTGAGCGTTTTTTTTGTGATGATAGTACCAACCAATCGAAACAAGACTTTCAGTGCCATTTTTAATACGTGATAAGTTAGCACGATGACGATAGAAAACAAAAATAGTTAATACGATAGCAACCAGTGTTAATATCCAATCATGAAAGTAAAAGGAAACCACCGTTGCAAATCCAAATCCAATCATAGAACTTAAGGATACCATTGAACTAATTAATAGAGCGATGATAAACACTGCAGAGACCATTAAAAAGAAAGGTGGATTATAGGCTAGTAGCACGCCGGCCGAAGTTGCAACCGCTTTGCCACCTTTGAAACCAATCCAAAACGAATAGGTATGACCAAGAATCGCACCTAATCCAATTATCATTGGATTAATGTTACTTTGAAATAATAGAGGTAGTAGTCCAGCTGCTGTTCCTTTAAGTAAATCAAGAATCAAAACGGTGATACCTGCTCGAACGCCTAAAACACGGAATGAATTTGTTGTGCCAATATTTCCGGAACCTTCGTCACGAATGTCTTTATGATAAAAAATTTTGCCGACCCAATAGCCTGGCACTAAAGAACCTAATAAATAGGCCAAAATAAACATGGTAATGGTGGTTAACATAACTTAACTCCTTTAACTAAAAACCATTTATTAGTTTACCATAAAAGCACTTAGTATATGCCATAACTAATCAATTTTAAAATATTACTACTTGTCAGAATACATTTTTTAATCTATTATAAAATAGATTGACATTAACGCACGAACACTGGTTCGTGTTTTTAAGGATAAATAAACATGCCAGAAAAAAATCATTATGATTCAGATTCAATAAAAATTTTAGAAGGATTGGAGGCCGTTCGAAAAAGACCAGGAATGTATATTGGCTCAACTGACGGTCGCGGTTTACATCATTTAGTGTACGAAATCGTTGATAATGCGGTTGATGAAGCTTTAGGTGGCTTTGGAAATGATATTCGTGTGACGATTCACCCTAACAATGCCATAACCGTGCAAGATTTTGGCCGTGGGATGCCGGTAGGCATGCATGAATCAGGCAAACCAACACCAGAGGTTATTTTGACAGTTTTGCATGCCGGTGGTAAATTTGGGCAAGGTGGTTATGCGACATCAGGCGGTTTACATGGTGTTGGGTCATCAGTTGTGAACGCCTTATCGGAAAGTTTACAAGTAACGATTGTCCGTGATGGACACAAATGGGAAGAAGACTTTATTAATGGTGGGAATCCTGTTGGCACACTGCGTGATTTAGGTAAAACAAAAGCGCATTCTGGTACAACAGTAACTTTTAAGCCTGATCCAACGATATTTAGCGCCACTGTATATAAGTATGAAACGTTGTCAGAACGGTTACGTGAATCAGCTTTCTTAATGAGTGGTGTTAAATTTACATTGACAGATGAGCGAGTAGATCCAGTTCGCGTTGAAGAATATCATTATGAAAAAGGGTTGGAAGCCTTCGTTGGCTTTTTAAATGAGGACAAAGAAACCATCGGACCAGTCATGACTTTTGAGGGTGAGCAAGAAGGTATTGTGGTTGATGTTGCTGCCCAATATAATGACGGCTACTCAGAAACCTTGCTGTCATTCGTCAACAATGTGCGAACTCAAGATGGTGGCACACATGAAGTCGGTTTTCGAACTGCATGGACAAAAGCATTTAACGAATATGCCCGAAAAGTTAATTTGTTGAAAGATAAAGATAAGAATTTGGAAGGGACAGATGTACGTGAAGGCCTAGCCGCCGTTATTTCATTGCGTGTGCCAGAACAATTCTTACAGTTTGAAGGTCAAACTAAGGACAAGCTAGGTACACCGGAAGCTCGTGGTATCGTTGATGCGGTTGTCAACGAAACGCTAGGTCGTTTCCTGATGGAAAATGGTGACTTTGGGCAAAGCTTGATTCGCAAAGCAATCAGAGCGCGTGAGGCACGTGAAGCAGCACGTAAGGCGCGTGACGAAAGTCGTACTGGCAAATCAAAGGGTGCTAAAGATCGTTTGTTGTCAGGTAAATTAGCACCAGCACAATCAAAAAATGCCGACAAAAATGAGTTGTTTTTAGTTGAGGGTGATTCGGCCGGTGGCTCAGCTAAACAAGGTCGAGACCGTAAGTTTCAAGCGATTCTACCCTTACGTGGTAAAGTCTTAAATACTGAAAAGGCGAAATTAGCCGACATTTTGAAAAACGAAGAAATATCAACGTTAATCTATGCAATTGGCGGTGGCGTTGGAGCTGATTTTAAAGTAGATGATGCCGCATTCAGTAAAATTATTATCATGACTGATGCTGATGATGATGGGGCTCATATTCAAACTTTGTTACTCACCTTTTTCTACAAGTATATGCGGCCATTGATTGAAGCAGGTCGCGTATATATTGCGTTGCCACCACTTTATCGCGTTAAATATTCATCTAAAAAGATTCCCGATCAATTTGCATGGACCAACGATGAACTTGAGCAAATTACCAGCAAACGTGAGGCACGTTACGAACTGACACGTTTTAAGGGATTGGGTGAAATGAACGCATCATTACTCTGGGAAACAACAATGGATCCTGAGTCAAGAACATTAATTCGTGTCAAAATTGATGACGCTGTACTTGCTGAAAAGCGGGTAACGACCTTGATGGGTGATAAAGTCGAACCAAGACGTGACTGGATTGAAGCTAATGTCCAATTTACATTGGATGAAGCTGGTTCTATTTTGGATACAGTTGAAGGGGATACTAAGTCAAGCGATGTTTTCGAAAAAGCACGTCATCATGAGTCGCCAAGTAGTGAAACAATTACTGCAGCCAAGGAACAGGGACCGGTGATTACATCATGGCAAAATGACGATTAAGTCACGCAGTCGTTATTTTTACAGTTATAAATCAAGGAGAACCAAAGTTAAATGGCAGATCGTATAACTGATCTATCACTGGAAACAGTGATGGGAGAACGCTTTGGGCGTTATTCCAAATATATTATTCAAGAACGCGCATTACCAGATATTCGTGATGGTCTAAAACCAGTTCAGCGACGTATCTTATTTGCGATGGATCAAGACGGCAACACGTATGATCATCCATACCGTAAATCGGCAAAATCGGTTGGTAATGTGATGGGTAACTTTCATCCACACGGGGATTCATCAATCTATGAGGCGATGGTTCGCTTATCTCAAAGTTGGAAAGTGCGTGAACCATTAATTGATATGAACGGTAACAATGGTTCAATTGACAATGATCCAGCTGCTGCCATGCGTTACACAGAAGCACGTTTATCCAAAATTGCCGGTGAGATGATGGCTGATTTGGGACAAGAAACGGTTGACATGGTGTTGAATTTTGATGATACCACCTATGAGCCAACAGTTTTGCCGTCACGTATTCCAAGTTTATTTATCAACGGTGCGACCGGTATTTCTGCTGGTTATGCGACTGAGATTCCGCCACATAATCTCAAAGAAATCAATGCGGCGTTGACGTATTTGCTGGATCATCCAGAAGCAACGTTATCACAATTAATGCGTTACGTTAAAGGCCCTGATTTTCCAACAGGTGGTATTATTCAAGGCTTGGATGGTATCAAAAAAGCTTATAAGACTGGACGCGGTAAAATTGTTGTTCGCGCTAAAACAGCTATTTCAACGCTGAAAGGCGGGAAACAAAAAATTGAAGTTACTGAATTGCCATACGAGGTTGTCAAATCAACATTAGTTTCTAAAATAGATGCTATTCGACTCAATAAAGAAGTTGCTGGTATTGCTGAAGTGCGCGATGAGTCTGATCGTGAAGGCATGTCCATCGTCATTGAACTTTCAAAAGATGCGAATGCTGAAGGTATTTTGACGTATTTGTTCAAAAAGACTGACCTACAAATATCGTATAACTTTAACATGGTCGCCATTCATGATCAGCGACCTGTTCATGTTGGCCTAAAGGACGGTTTATCTGCTTTCTTGGATTTCCGAAAAGAAGTTGTCCTAAAACGATCTGCATATGAATTAGCAAAAGCTCAGGCGCGGCAACATATTGTTGAAGGTCTAATTCGCATGCTATCAATTTTGGACGAGGTAGTGGCGACAATTCGTGCTTCAAAAAACCGCAAGGATGCGACGCAAAACTTAATCGACAAGTTTCAATTTACGCAACCACAGGCGGAAGCAATTGTTACCTTGCAGTTGTATCGTCTAACAAACACTGATGTCACGCAATTAGAGGAAGAATTTGCGCAATTAAATGACAAAATTGCACGACTGAACTTGATTTTAACGGATGAGAGTGCACTAAAAGATGTGATTCGTGCTGAGATAGCGGCTATCACGAAAGGATATGCTTCTCCTCGTCGTAGTGAAATTGAGGCAGAAGTTGAAACGCTAGTGATTGATACAGCGGTTACGATTGCTGAAGAAGATGTCCGTGTATTGGTCTCACGAAATGGCTATTACAAGCGTTCATCGATTCGTTCATATAAAGCTTCAGATAACGAAAATGGCTTGGCGGATGATGATTTAACAATATTTGAGGGAACCCTCAATACCACGGCGCATTTGCTGATGTTCACTAATAAAGGGAATGTCATTTATCGACCAGTTCATGAGTTACCTGATACCAAATGGAAAGATACTGGTGAGCATTTTTCTCAGCAGCTTTCTAATTGGGTGAGTGACGAGTATGTCATCAAAGCAATAGCACTTACGGATATTGACCAAGGTGGCGATTTCTTATTAGTAGCCAATGATGGTTATATTAAGCAAACGTCAGTTTCAGATATTGTGCCGAAATCTTATAAGAAAAAGTCAGCCATGGCGATTAAGCTAAAACAGGAAACGAGTTATTTAGTGAACGTTGTTTATGTTGATAAGGTTGCTAAACAGGACGTATTGTTACTATCTCATAATGGTGTGGGATTGCGTTTTGCACTGTCTGACGTACCAGAAATTGGTGCGCGAACGGCAGGTGTCAAGGCGATGGATTTGCGTGATGGAGACACCATCAAAGCAGCACTATTAATTACTGATAACCAGCAAAAAGTTGCAATAGCCGCAACAAATGGGGCGTTTAAGTATATGCCCGTTTCTGAAATTAGCCGTTCAAAGCGTGCCAACAAGGGACTGCTGATTTTCACTCAAAAGAAGACAGTAGCTTATCATGTGGCAACAGCAACAATTTTTGACGAGACAGTTACTGCACTATCAATTCTGACAACGCGCTATCAAGTTCAAGAAATTCAATTGAGTGATTACCGACCATCTCAACGGATAGGAAATGGTCAGTATGTTGTAGATGTTGATAAAAATGGGACACCATGGATAATGACACCGCTAACATTGGTAACGACAAATTGACAATTTTTTGTTAAAATGAAACTATATTAATCTAGGAGATATAAAATTCATGGCTAAGACTTTAGTTTTTGGGCACAAAAACCCTGATACAGACACAATTGCTTCGGCGATTGCCACATCTCATTTATTACGTCACCTATACAACTGGGACACAGAAGCAGTTGCACTAGGGACACCAAACGAGGAAACAAAGTTCGCTTTGAGTTACTTTAAACTAGAAGCACCTCGCGTCATTACAAGTGCTGATACCGATGATGTTGTCTTAGTCGATCACAACGAGGCAGCGCAATCAATTGATAATTTAGCTGATGTGACAGTAGCAGCTATATACGATCACCATAAATTCAATTTTTCCAATAGCACGCCACTTTATATTGTGGCTAAGCCTTGGGGTTCAGTAGCTACTATTTTATACTTTGAATTTAAAAATAATGACATTACAATTCCAGCTAACATAGCTGGCTTGATGGCATCGGCTGTCATTTCAGATACTTTGTTGCTTAAAAGCCCAACGACCACTGAAGCTGATAAAGTTGCTTTGTCAGAATTGTCAGAAATAGCTGGTCTTGAAGACTATGAAAAGTATGGTTTAGATTTGTTGAAGGCAGGGACTGACCTTTCTTCACGTACTGATAAAGAGTTGATTGATGGCGATGCAAAGTCATTTGACATGGCTGGTCACCAATTTCGCATTGGACAAGTGAACACTGTTGATATTGATGACGTTTTGGCACGCCAAGCGGGTATTGAAGATGCCATCAAGTCTGAAGGCTACGAGGACTTCTTGTTTGTCATTACAGACATTTTGAATTCTAATTCAAAAGCAATTTATCTAGGGGATGCAAACGATGCCATTGAAAGTGCTTTCAATGCGAAATTAGCAGGCAATGTCATTGATTTACCAGGTGTAGTGTCTCGTAAAAAACAAGTTGTCCCACCACTTGAGCAACAATTTTAAGATTTTTTAAAAATCTTAAGCTGAGATATAAACTTTTACGAACAAAATTTCGTCAAGTTAGAAAAAAGGGCTTTACAGTGCCCAATAGTTCATGTATAATAATTATTTGTATTGACAAGCAAATAAAAATTTTTAAGAAAACACACTAAGGAGCAAGGATTATGCGTATCCACGTCGTTTTAGGAAATGATGAAACTGGTGAGCGTATTTACTTGACGTCTAAAAACCGTCGTAATACGCCTGACCGCCTCGAGTTGAAGAAGTACTCACCAAAACTTCGTAAAGTAGTGACATTTAAGGAGATTAAGTAATGGCAAAAAAGTCAAAAATTGCTAAGGCACAAAAGCGTGAAGCTTTAGTTGCAAAGTATGCTGAAAAGCGTGCTGCATTGAAAGCATCTGGTGATTTCATCGGTTTGGCTGCTTTGCCAAAAGATTCATCTCCAGTACGTGTTCACAATCGTGATTTGATTGATGGTCGCCCTCATGCTTACATGCGCGAATTTGGTATGTCACGTTTAAACTTCCGTCAATTGGCACACAAGGGTCAAATTCCTGGTGTGCGTAAGGCTTCTTGGTAAGCACTTATATATTATTTTAAAAAGCCGGCTTGCGGCTTTTTTTATTTGTGAAAACAAACAGTGAATTTGCATTTTTTTCATAAATAAGCTACAATCAAGATAGTTAATTTACATAGCAATTGTAAATGAGCGGGTCACTTTGTAAAAAGAGGCCGGCTCATTTTTTATGAGATTAGCGCTTGCTGTCAATACACACGAACAGGTATTCAAATGTGTACCAAAAATAGTAGTCTGAATTTAGTCGAAAGGAGAAAGCAAATGACCAGTAAAACGGAACAAGTTGTTATAGACCTGATCACACCAATTTTAAAGACTCATGATGATTTGCTGTGGGATTTGACGATCACTAAAGAAGGTGGTCAAAAGATTTTACGCATACTGATTGACAAACCTAACCATGAATTTATTACGATGGATGAGTTAACAACTTTTACACAAGATGTTAATGAATTATTAGATACGGTTGATCCAGATCCAATACCTGAAGCATACATGTTAGACATTTCTTCACCCGGAGCCGATCGTCCATTGAAAGAGAATTGGCATTTTGAATGGGCGAAAGAAGCAAACGAGGACATACTAGTGTCTCTATTCACCAATAAAAATGGTCAAAAGAGGTGGCAAGGTAAAATTCAGTCGCTTGATCAAGATGGTTTAGTCTTAAAGACTGAAAATGGTGATTTGCCTTTGACTTTCGATGAGATAGCAAAAGCGATATTAGATGTTCAGTTTTAATCGGTAAAAAATGGAGAAATCGAATGAGTAAAGAATTAGTAGATGCACTTGATGCTCTTGAGGCAGAACGTGGTATTGATCGTTCGGTTGTTGTTGATGCTTTAGAGGACGCCCTAAAAGCAGCTTACAAAAAGCAATACAACACCGCCGATAATGTTGAAGCAACGTTTGACGATAAAAAGGGTAACATTAGTATTAAGCAAGTGAAAAACGTCGTCTTAGATGATGATTTGGAAGATGATGAAACTGAAATTTCATTGTCTGACGCTTTGGCTTTGAATAGAGCCTATGAAGCTGGTGACGAAATTCGATTTGATGTCACGCCTAAAGACTTTGGTCGTATGGCTGCACAAGCAGCCAAACAAGTGATTGTCCAAAAAATGCGTGAAGCAAGTCGTCAAGCGGTTTATAATAAGTTTGCTGAATATGAAAACGAAATTATTACCGGTGAAGTCGATCGACAAGATTCACGTTTCTTGTATGTGAACTTGCCAGGTAATCAAGAAGCTGTCATGGCCCCCAATGATCAAATGCCAAATGAACGTTACCACATGGGTGATCGTATAAAGGTTTTGGTTAATAAAGTTGAAAATAATGCCAAGGGGCCACAAATTTTTGTTTCACGTACAGCCCCTGACTTGGTTAAGCGTTTATTTGAACAAGAAGTGCCAGAGGTTTACGATGGTACGGTTGAAATTATGTCGATTGCACGTGAAGCAGGTGATCGTTCAAAAATCGCTGTTTACACGCATGATGGTGATTTAGATCCTGTGGGCGCTATGGTTGGTCAACGTGGTGCACGTGTTCAAAGCGTTGTCAACGAATTAGCCGGCGAAAATATGGATATTGTAGAGTGGGTTGAAGACGAAGCGCAATACATTGCGAACGCTTTGAATCCTTCTGAAGTCACGGACGTTATTTTTGATTCCGAAAATGACCGCGCAGTGACCGTCATTGTTCCTGATAATCAATTGTCATTAGCAATTGGTAAAAAAGGTCAAAATGCACGTTTAGCAGCTCGATTGACAGGATTTAAGATTGACATCAAATCAGAAAGTGAAGCGGCCGAATCATTGGCGCAAAAGCCATCTGACGACACACCGGTTGACGAAAGCGAAGAATAATTTGAAAGGATACATGGTGTGTGAAATCACAGATCTCACACCTAATGTTTTAAAACTATGAAACCTCGTAAAATACCAATGCGAAAAGACATTGTAACAGGTGAAATGTTTCCTAAAAAAGATCTCGTTCGTGTCGTTCGCGACAAAGAAGGTAAGGTCACTTTAGATCCTACAAGCAAGGCAAATGGCCGTGGTGCATACATTAGTTTAGATGTGGCCGTAGCGGAAAAAGCTAAACAAAAGCGTATCTTTGATAAAGCGTTTGAGGTGAAAGTGCCTGATCAGTTTTATGACGAACTGATAGCATACGTTGACCATCAGCAAGCGCGTCGGGAGTTGTTCGGTGATCAGTAAGGACGAACAGATCTTAAATTTGCTAGGTTTGGCAATGCGTGCTGGAAAATTAGTGTTGGGAACGGCACCAACTCTTGCAGCTATTCGTGGACAAAAAGTGTCATTGGCATTTTTTCCAAGCGACGGTGGCGCAAGCCAAGCTAAAAAATTAGCCGACAAATCATCGTTTTACAATGTCAGATTAATACAAGACTATACTAAACAGCAATTGACAGATGCCATCGGTGTTAATCGGGGTGTGTTTGCAGTTGCGGATCATGGTTTTAGTCACAAAATTAAACAATTAATATCAGAAAAGGAGCGGAACTAAATGGCAGAAGAAAAGAAATTCTCAGGCTCAAACCGTCCTGCAAGAAAACAGGCAGTGCCAGAACGTAAGGAATTGCCCGCATCGCAACGACGCCATGCGGCTAAGTTAGCAGATGGTGCAACACCAGCTCAAAATAGTTCACGTCCAGCACGTCAGGGACGTCCAAATAACAATAATGGTCAAGGTCACCAAAACAACGGTGGCCAAGGTCAAAAGCGTACTACATCTCAGAATCGACCAAATAATAATGGTCAGAGTCGTTCAAATACAAACAACGCTAACCGTAATAGTAGCCGACCAGGTTCACGAGTGGCCCCATCTGAAGGCCGTCCAATGGTTCGTGAAAAGAAAAATTGGTCAACCAAGCCACGTGCCGGACAAGTAGATTATTCAGCTAAACCTGATAATAGTCTCAAACAGTACGTGAATGAAAACGAAAAAAAGCGTCAAGCCTCTGAAGCAGTTAAACATCCCAAAAAGGCTGCTGCTAAACCAGCAACGCAACCTAAAGCGCAACCTGCAGCCGCAGCACAACCAGCAACTCCTGCCGCTGGAACAGGTAAGTTTGGTGGTGCACTAGCTTCTGGTAATAACTCTGCGCGTAATAATTCACGCAAGCGTAATACTAATGGAACTGGACAGCAAACGCCACGCCGTAATGATCGACCACGTGGGTCTAAAAAGTCACGTCGCATTGCCGCAAAGCACCAACCAGCAGCACCAGTGACTGTTCGAAAGGAGCAGCCATTGCCAGAAGTTTTGGAATATCGTATTGGCATGAACGTCCAAGATTTGTCAAAACTTTTGCATCGTGATACAGCAGAAATTATCAAAAAGTTGTTCTTGTTGGGAATTGTAACAAACCAAAACCAAAGTTTGGACGAAGATACAATTGAAATTTTGGCTGCAGATTACGGTATTGATGCTAAAGTTAAAGAAGAAGAAGATGTTGCCAATATTGATCGTTTCTTTGATGATGAAACGATTGATGAAAGCAAATTGGTACCTCGACCACCTGTTGTTACAATCATGGGTCACGTCGATCATGGTAAAACAACTTTGTTAGATTACTTGCGTAATTCACACGTGACTGAAGGCGAAGCTGGTGGTATTACACAACACATTGGTGCTTATCAAACTCGTTTGAATGATAAGTTAATCACTTTCTTGGATACACCAGGGCACGCAGCCTTTACAGAGATGCGCGCGCGTGGTGCTAACGTGACGGATTTGACAATTTTGGTGGTTGCTGCTGATGATGGTGTTATGCCACAAACAATCGAAGCGATTAACCATGCCAAAGCAGCCGGAACACCTATCATCGTGGCAGTTAACAAGATTGATAAGCCTGGTGCCAATCCAGATGATGTGATGAACCAATTGCTGGCATATGATTTAGTGCCTGAAGAATACGGTGGTGACACAATCTTTGTTAAGATTTCTGCCAAGTTTGGACAAAATGTTGATGAGTTACTGGAAATGATTTTGCTACAAGCTGAAGTGCTTGAACTTAAGGCCGATCCTGATATGCCAGCTCGTGGTTCAGTGATTGAAGCACGTTTGGATCGTGGACGTGGACCTGTTGCGACTGTGTTGGTGCAACAAGGTAGTATGCATGTTGGTGATCCAATTGTTGTAGGAAATACTTATGGTCGCGTTCGAACAATGACAAATGAGCGCGGTGTTGAACTAGAAGCTGCGCTACCAGCAACTCCAGTTCAAATTACTGGTTTGAATGATGTACCGCAAGCTGGTGATCGTTTCATCGTTATGGCTGATGAAAAAACAGCTCGTGCAGCTGGTGAAGAACGTGCAAAGCGTGCGCAAGAAGCCATTCGTAATTCAGGTTCAGTCGTTACACTTGATACTTTGTTTAATACAATGGCAGAGAAGGCCATGAAGACTGTTCCTATTATCGTTAAGGCTGATGTACAAGGTTCAGTTGAGGCACTTTCTGGCTCACTGAAGAAAATTGAAGTGGATGGTGTTCGTGTTGATATTATTCACACGGCTGTTGGTGCTATCAATGAATCTGATGTGACATTGGCCGAAGCATCTGGGGCTGTTATCATTGGCTTCAATGTACGTCCTACGCCATTGGCTAAATCTCAGGCTGAAACGGAAAAAGTTGATATTCGTTTCTACAACGTGATTTATAACGCTATTGATGATGTCGAAGCAGCTATGAAAGGCCAACTTGAACCTGTATTTGAAGAAAAGATTATCGGCCAGGTGGTTGTTAAAGAACTCTTCAAGTTCTCTAAAGTTGGTACCATTGCCGGTGCTATGGTTGAAGAAGGTAAAATTACCAAAGAATCTAAAGTTCGTGTCATTCGTGATGGTGTTGTCGTATTTGATGGTGAGGTTGGCTCACTTCAACGTGGTAAAGATGCTGTGAACGAAGTCAAAATGGGATTTGAATTCGGATTCACTGTGGCCAAGTACAACGATGTTCATGTGGGCGATGTTGTTGAAGCCTATGTGATGCAAGAAGTTAAGCCTAAGTAACCTGGAAACAAATATAATCAATTAAAGAAAAGAGGCATGCAGTTATGGCTAATCCACAACGCGCAGGTCGTCTTGCTCAAGAAGTTCAACGTGATGTAACAGATCTATTGCTCAAGCGAATCAATGATCCTCGTGTACAAGATGTTACGGTCACAAGTGTTGAATTGACAGGTGATTTGCAAATTGCAACAATTTATTATTCAATCTTGTCTGATTTAGCAAGTGATGCTAAAAAAGCACAAGCAGGATTAGAAGCCGCTAGTGGTTTAATTCGGAAAGAATTAGGTTCGCGTTTGACGGTGTATAAGATTCCTGAATTAAAATTTGTGCGTGATAATTCCGTTCAATATGGTAATCATATTGAGGACTTAATCCGTCAGTTACACAAAGAAAATTAATAAGTTGTGAAGAAAAGACTCTCCCCCATTTGGGGAAGAGTCTTTTGTGTTAAAATAGGATTATCAAATTATTTTAAGAAAATGAGCTAATACATGACTAAATTGAGACAACCAATCAACAGTGCTGTTGCAGAGATGGCGGCAGATAAATTGCTGAACTTCCAATTGATGATTCGCGATATCCCCGGCATTCTTCGTCTTACTTTTGGAGAACCGGGTTTCGATGTTGACGATAAAATTAAACAAGCGACAATTAATGCGATTAATCATAATCGATCGCATTATGCTGAGAGTCAAGGTGAAACTAATTTGCGACAGGAAGTTGTCACCTACTTCAATGAAAAATATCATTTGAATTTTAAAAACGAAGATAATGTTATTGTGACGCAAGGTGTGAGCGAAGCCGTTAACGTCGTTTTTCAAACACTATTAAATGTTAATGATGGTTTGATAATTCCGGAACCAGCCTATGGTCCTTACTTTGCTTCACTTGATTTGGCGCGTGGGACCAGAATTAGTATTGATACAACACCAAATCACTTTAAATTGACACCAGAAATGGTTGACAAAGCAATTGCTGAAGCAACAGTACCTGTAAAAGCTATTCTGATGAATTATCCTACCAATCCTACTGGGGTAACATATTCACGTGAAGAATTAGAAGCGCTGGCAGTAACATTTAAAAAGCATCATCTCTGGGTGATTTCTGATGAAATTTATTCAGTTTTGACCTATAACAAAGAGCATGTGTCTTTGGCTGAAATTATTCCTGAACAAACAATTTATATTAACGGTTTGTCAAAATCACATGCAATGACTGGTTATCGCGTTGGCTTTATTTTAGCGCAAAAAGAAATTATTGATGAAATGCAGAAAGTGCACGGTGCGCTTGTATTTGCGCTACCAACATTCGTTCAAGATGCAGCGTTAGTTGCTTTACGTGACGTGACAGAGGCACCGGTATTGATGCGTGATACTTATCAAAACCGTCGCGACAATTTGCTGGCACAATTGCAAGAGTTGGGATTTGAGGTTGTTGAACCTGAGGGTGCTTTCTACCTATTTGCAAAACTACCTGCAGATTTAGGTAACGATGGGGATAGCTTTGCATTAGAATTGGCGCAACAGGGCAAGGTTGCTGTGATTCCGGGATCAGCATTTAGTCACGGTGAAGAACCTAACCCATATATTAGAATTTCGTACGCTGCGTCTGATGCTGATTTAGCTGAAGGCATGAAACGTATAACAAACTATATTGAAAAGGTACGCAGTTCAAAATGAATTTTTGGCAACGAATTTTTCGCTTGAAGAAAAAACAAACACAAGTAAATGCGACTGGGCGGCTCAATGCTATTAAAATGGCAAAGAAAACGGGGACGCTTGTTTTGGTGGCACCGGCCAGTGGACAATTACGACCTATTAAGGAAAGTCATGATGAGCACTATCAAGCGGCCAATGGTATTATGTTGATTCCAAACGGCGGAAATTTAATGCTACCCGTATCCGGAATTGTGAGTGAATCGACAACGGAAAAGCTAATGATTACTGATGGTCTTGACCAAAGCGTGACAATGAGCTTAGTTGGACAAGGCGAGGCTGCTCGATTAGCGCGTTATAGCGCTGGGCAACAATTACATGCTGGTGATGTTGTGGGAACAGCTAGTCAAAGAATCCTAGCACAAAATAATGAGGCTGTTCGCATATATGTTGTTTGGTCAGAACATCAAGTACCCAAAGTTCGTTTTGGTTCAGTTTATGCAGGACAAAACATTTGGCAATCCGAGGACGACTTTAATGACAAACAAGCAGATGATTGATGGCGTTCTGGTTGTCGATAAACCAAGGGGTGTTACTTCTTTTGATGTTGTTCGGCAGGTGCGTCGGCTGTTTGGACAAAAAAAGGTTGGGCACGCTGGTACATTAGACCCATCTGTGGCAGGCGTGTTAGTCGTTGCGCTTGGCAAAGCGACTAAATTAATTGATGAGCTCCAAACTAGGCCAAAACGCTATATTGGTGAGATTACGCTTGGCTTTGCTACGGAAACAGAGGATTTAGATGGTGCTGTTATTGCCAGAAAAACCATTGATACACCAATTGCAACGACAACAATTGATGCTGCAATAAAAGTTTTAAATGGCGCAATTAAACAGATTCCACCGATGTATTCAGCTGTGAAAGTGAACGGTCGTCGTCTCTATGACTATGCCAGATCAGGTGAGACAGTGACGCGCCCAGAACGCGATGCAATGATTTATGATTTTCATCGAACGTCAGATGTTAATTTTGAAAATAATGTCCAAAAATTTAATTTTGAGGCAACTGTATCTAAAGGAACCTATATCAGGACGTTAGCTTCAGATACTGGCAAAGCACTTGATATACCGGCAACTATGACGAGTCTAACACGGACGATGGGCAGTGGCTTCACATTGAGCCAAGCTCATGATCTAACAGAGGTTGAAAAGCTTGCACCAGATGATTTGCTTCAAATTATTGTTCCAATCAAAGACATTTTGACTTGGCCGACTCACATTCTCTCAGATGATGAATGGTTTGCCGTTAAAAATGGTCAAAAAAATGCCCACTGGGAACCAAGTACAAATTTTAAACAACTTTATTATAACGATAAATTAAAAGCGGTCTATCAGTATGATAACAGTGAACAGGTTTGGCGTTCACGTTATGTATTTGATAATCAATAAATATGACAGATATAATTAAACTTCACTATCCAATTCAAAATGATTTCGAGCCAACGCAACAAGTTGTTGCGATGGGCTTTTTTGATGGTGTTCATCAAGGTCATCAATCAGTGATTAGACGTGCTAAACTTGAGGCTGAAAAACGGCACGTGCCACTCGCTGTATTAACGTATGACCCTCATCCGATTGTCGCTTTCAAAACGTTAACACAACCCTTGAGATATCTTACGCCATTGGATCAAAAAATTGAATTGATGTCAGATTTGGGTGTTGATCGTGTGTACGTCATGCGATTTACATCTGTTCTTGCGCATTTAACAGCACAACAATTCGTGGATGAGGTGTTAATGCATTTAAATCCAGTGGCAGTTGTTGCTGGATTTGATCACTTGTATGGTCCGGCACATACCAATAGTGACATGACGCATTTACAAGGTTATGCTGGCAAACGATTTGAAGCAATTACTGTGCCAAAATTCAGCTTAGACGATCAAAAAATTGGTTCTTCACAAATCAGGAAATCACTCGACGACGGTGATGTTGATGAGGCAGCGAGACAATTGGCCCGGATCCACACGACAACGGGGATGATTGTTCATGGCAAGGCGAGAGGGCGAGAACTAGGTTTTCCAACTGCTAATATTCAAACACCAGAACAAGAATGGTTACCAGGAATCGGCATTTATGCTGTCAAAATTAAAATTGCTGGTCAGTGGTATATTGGCATGGCAAGTATTGGTAGGAATGTCACTTTTGGCGAAAATAGACCAGTGACTGTGGAAATTAATATTTTGAATTTTCATAATGAGGTCTATGGTGAGGCAGTTAAGGTTGCTTGGTATCATCGTTTGCGCGGTGAGATTAAATTCAATAATGCTGAGGAACTAATTGAGCAACTTGTTAAAGATCAAACGGCGACGCAACAATATTTTGAGACACTTGAAAAATAATCAAGTGTCTTTTTTGGCACTCTAATAAAAAGAGTGCCAAAAAGGGTTGCTTTTTTGAAAAATTAGTGTATCATAATAGATGTTAGCAGTTAAAAAAAAGAGTGCTAAAAGGAGTGATGAGATGGCACTGACCGACAGACAAAAGTTAATTTTGAGTGCTATCATTTATGAATATACTCAGACTGCTCATGCGGTTGGTTCAAAAAGCCTGCAAGAGCAACTTAATATTAAAGTAAGTTCTGCTACTATTCGTAATGAGATGGCAACACTAGAAGCTGATGCTTTTATCAAAAAATTACACACTTCTGCAGGTCGAGTACCATCTTACGAGGGATATCGTTATTATCTTGACCATTTGATGGTTACTCGTAATGCATCCTCACAAGATGTTCGTGCTGTTATTCAATCCTTCCGAGGTAATTTTCATGAAATTGATGATTTGTTGGATGAAACAGCGAGAACACTTTCTGCACTAACTGGCTATGCGGCTTTGATTCTTAAGCCTAAACGTTCGGACATTAAAGTTTCTGGGTTCCGTCTCGTACCATTAGAGGGACATCAACTGATTGCGGTTCTTGTTACTAATGATGGTAAGGTGACCAGCCAAACTTTCAAACTGCCAAACGAAATGGCGATTGAATCATTGGAGGGCATGGTTAAATATATTAACGAGCAGATGGTTGGTAGACCAGTTAATGATGTTCTAAAAATGATGCAATCTGATGAGTTACCGACTCAAATGAGTCGTATGATTCAAACACCGGCTGCATTTTTACAATTGTTTGGTGATGTATTAGCCCGCTCCGTCGGTGATAATGTTCACATTGGTGGCAGACTCAACGTCCTTGATTTCAGTGGTGAAACTGGTGTTAACAATATTAAGCATTTACTGGAGTTTCTCACTAATGCGAGAGCAGTTAGACAAATTGTGGCACCCTCGCCACAAGTACAAATTAAAATTGGTCGAGAAATTGGCGAAAAATTGCTTTCCAATTTTAGCTTAATCACGCGAGAATTCGTGGTGCCTAATCAAGGTAATGGTGTTATTGCCTTACTTGGTCCAATACCGATGGCGTATAGTAAAAATGCGTTACTAATGGACGCTTTCGGTGAAGCACTAAGTCAAAAGATGATTGAATATACATAATTTAGGAGGTCACACCTGTGACAGATAAAAACGAAGAAGTGGTTGAAGAACAAGTTGTTGACGACGAAACGACAACACAAGAAGTTGAAGCTGATGTTGATGATTTGGATACTGATGTTGATCCCAAACAGGTAGAAATTAACGAATTAACCGCAAAGGTAACAGAATTAGAAGATAAATTACTTCGATCTCAAGCAGAAATTCAAAATATTCAGCAACGTAATGCACGAGAAATACAAGGCATTCGCAAATATGACGGACAACGTTTGGCGACATCAGTTTTACCAGCAGTTGACAACTTAGAACGTGCTCTAGCAGTCGAAGCAGATGATGCAGTTGCAAAACAAATTAAAACTGGTGTTGATATGACACTTAAAACTTTAACTCAGGCGTTAACGGACAATGGTATTATTGCAACAGGTGAAGTTGGCGAGACATTTGATCCCACTAAACATCAAGCAATTCAATCAGTTGACAGTGATGATGTTGAATCAGATCAAATTGCACAGGTTTTGCAAAAAGGTTATATGTTGCAAGATCGAGTGTTGCGACCAGCAATGGTTGCTGTTGCGAAATAATTATTATGGTGATTCAGCGCTGGCACCACACCTTAAAAAGACTAACTAATTAATTAAAAAGTAAAGGAAGAATATATTCATGTCAAAGATTATTGGTATTGATTTAGGAACTACAAACTCAGCTGTTGCCGTCCTTGAAGGTGGCGAACCAAAGATTATTACAAACCCAGATGGTGGTCGCACCACACCTTCAGTTGTGTCATTTAAAAATGGTGAAAGCCAAGTTGGTGACGTGGCTAAGCGTCAAGCTATTACAAACCCAGACACAATCATTTCAATTAAGTCACACATGGGTGAAGCTGGTTACAAGGTTAAAGCCAATGGTAAAGACTATACACCACAAGAAATTTCAGCAATGGTTTTGCAATACATCAAAGGATATGCTGAAGACTACTTGGGTGAAAAAGTTGACAAAGCAGTGATTACAGTGCCTGCCTACTTTAACGATGCCCAACGTCAAGCAACTAAAGACGCTGGTAAGATTGCTGGCTTGGAAGTTGAACGTATCATTAACGAACCAACTGCTGCTGCTTTGGCGTACGGCTTAGATAAATTAGACAAAGATGAAAAGATTTTGGTTTATGATTTGGGTGGTGGTACATTTGATGTTTCTATCCTTGAATTAGGTGACGGTGTCTTTGAAGTTTTGTCAACAAACGGTGATACACACCTTGGTGGTGATGATTTTGATAACAAAATCATTGACTACTTGGCAGCGCAATTTAAAGCTGAAAATGGCATTGATTTGAAAGATGACAAGTTGGCTTTGCAACGTTTGAAGGATGCCGCTGAATCAGCAAAGAAGACGTTGTCTTCAGCTAACGAAGCACAAATTGATTTGCCATTTATTGCTTCAGGTGATCAAGGTCCATTGCACTTGCAAACATCTTTGACACGTGCTAAGTTTAATGAATTGACAGCTGATTTGGTTAAGAAAGCGGAGCAACCAGTTTTGAATGCTTTGAAGGATGCTGGCTTGTCATTCTCAGATATTGATGAAGTTATTTTGAATGGTGGTTCAACACGTATTCCAGCTGTTCAAGAATCAGTTAAAAAGTTGACTGGTAAAGAACCAAACCATTCAATTAACCCTGATGAAGCTGTTGCCTTAGGCGCTGCTGTTCAAGGTGGTGTGATTACGGGTGATGTTAAAGATGTTGTTTTGCTTGACGTGACACCTCTATCATTAGGTATTGAGACTATGGGTGGTGTCTTCACAAAGTTGATTGATCGCAACACTACTATTCCAACATCAAAGTCTCAAGTCTTCTCAACTGCGGCTGATAACCAACCTGCAGTTGATATTCATGTTTTGCAAGGTGAGCGTTCAATGGCCGCTGATAACAAAACGTTAGGACGCTTCCAATTATCAGATATTCCAGCTGCAAAGCGTGGCGTACCACAAATCGAAGTGACATTTGATATTGACCGTAATGGTATTGTAAATGTCTCTGCTAAGGATTTGGGTACTCAAAAAGAGCAAAAGATTACTATCCAAGCCGCTGGTGGTTTGTCTGATGAAGAAATTGAACAAATGATGAATGATGCCAAGGCCAACGAAGAAGCCGATGCTAAGAAGAAAGAAGCGGTTGACACTCGCAACGAAGCTGACCAACTCATTTTCCAAACTGAAAAGACTTTGGAAGAAGTTGGCGACAAGTTGGGTGATGACGATAAAAAACCAACTCAAGATGCTTTGGAAGCTTTGAAAAAGGCCAAGGAAGGTGCTTCTGCTGAGGATGCTGACTTAACTGATTTGAAGGCTAAGTCAGAGGAATTGACAAAGGTTGCTGGTGAATTAGCAATGAAGCTTTACCAACAAGCAGCACCAAAAGATGGTGCTGAAGGCGAAGCGAAGGCAGCTGATGATAATACAGTTGATGGCGATTTTGAAGAAGTTGATCCCAAAAAAGACGACAAGAAGTAATTATTAATCATGCAAACCGCATTCGTTGAGTGCGGTTTGTGTACATAAATTAGAAGGAGCGGGCACGTGAATAACACAGAATACTATGACCGTCTCGGCGTAGATAAGAACGCTAGTCAAGATGAAATAAAAAAAGCATATCGAAAGTTATCAAAAAAATATCATCCTGATTTGAACCATGAACCAGGAGCTGAAGATAAGTATAAACAAGTCCAAGAAGCTTTTGAAACTTTGGGTGACGAACAAAAGCGGGCACAATATGATCAATTTGGACCAGCTGGCGCGCAAGGCGGTTTTGGTGGACAAGGTGGCTTTGGTGGTTACCAGCAACAGGGTGGTTTTGGTGACTTTTCTGACCTGGGAGATATTTTTAGCCAAATGTTTGGTGGCGGTTACGATCCTAATCGACCAAGAAAAGGACAAGATTTACAGTACCGTATGCGTTTGACATTTGAGGAAGCTATCTTTGGTAAGGAAACGACGATTAAGTTCAAACGCGGCGATGGTTCTCAACATGAAATTAAAGTGACCGTGCCTGCTGGTGTTGAAACTGGACAACAAATGCGTTTGGCTGGTCAAGGTGAAGAAGGCTTTAACGGTGGACCACATGGTGATTTGTTCGTTGTCTTCCAAGTATCTGCTTCGCGTGACGGATTTGAACGTGATGGTGCTGATGTCTATCTTGAACAAAAAATTAGTTTCGTGACGGCTGCATTGGGTGATGATATCCAAGTGAAAACTGTGCACGGAGAAGTTAAGTTACGTATTCCCGCTGGTACACAGACCGGTAAACGTTTCCGCTTGAGTGGGAAGGGAGCGCCTCGTTTGCGCGGCAATGGAAATGGTGATCAATTCGTGATTGTTACTGTTGATGTGCCAACGAAGCTGAATAAAGAGCAAAAGAAGGCGTTAGAAGCCTTCCAAGAGGCAACAACGGGCACAAAGCGCAAAGGTTTCTTCGATAAATTGAATAATCATCAAATAAAATGAACTTCTTGAGTTGCTTTTATAACTCAAGAAGTTCATTTTATTTGATGATTATTCAATATATTTAGTATCATCATCAATTTGCCATGGGGCTTTGATATCAATATGATCATAATAAAGATGACCATGCAAATGATCAATTTCATGTTGGAAAACAATGGCAGGGTAGTCACGCAGTTTAATTGTTTGTGTCTTGCCGGTCTCATCTTGATAACGAACAGTGATTCGGTCGGCGCGCGGGACAAATCCAGGCACGTCTTCATCGACAGATAAGCAGCCTTCACCAACGTCCAGTGCGGCACGTTTGACTGACTCAGAAATAATCACAGGATTGAATATTGTACCTTTAAAATAGGGTTCATCTGGGTGCTCGTGTGGATCGAGTGATGGTACCAAAATTGACGCCATTCTTAAAGAATAACCAACTTGTGGCGCAGCTAAACCGACGCCGGGACGAAGGCCATATTTTTCATTTTCGGTTTCATCTTGAGAAACAACCAAATAGGTCATCATATCCTTAGCCAGCTGAGCGGTCTCATCGCTGAGCGGAAATGCAATATCTTTAGCTGTTTGGCGCAAGACAGGATCGCCGTCCCGCGTTATTTTATCCATTGTAAATCTGATTGTCATGTTTTTTACCTCATATTCTAGTATATCAAACGTTTGAACATGTTAAAATAAGATTATGAGTGAAAATTATACTTTACCAATTGACGGTAATTGGACAACTGAAGATATTGTGATTGTTTCAAATTTTGTTGACACTATTTTAAAGGCTTATGAAAGCGGTGTTTCAAGGGATGAATTGGTGCAACGCTATAATGATTATCGCGCTGTTATGCCTTCTAAAAGCGAACAAAAGCGTTTTGACAAGGACTTTGAGCGACAAACGGGACATAGTATTTATCAAGTAACTAAGTTATTGCAGACGAGCACAGAAAAGCGGGTGCGGCTATGACGATGAGTCAGTTTGAAGTTCAAAATATTGATCAAACGGTACTTCTGTGGCTTGATGAGCTACAAAAGGACACAATCAGTGCAATGAGGCAACATTTACAAGTTGGTACAAAACGTGATGAGCGTGATTTGGTTACCAATGTGGATAAGGCCAATGAACAAAAAATCAATGCGCTTATTAGATCTTTTGATACCAATGCACAAATTGTGAGTGAAGAGGGATTTGGTGATAAACCAACAGATATGAATGGTCACGTTTGGTTTGTTGATCCCATTGATGGCACAATGAACTTTGTCAAAGAGCATACTGATTTTGCTATCATGATAGCATTGTATGTGGATAATCAACCAGTTCTCGGTTGGATTCTGGATGTGGTTGACAATGTTGTATATCATGGCGGGCCAAAAATCGGCGTGTTTGCGAATCAGCTGCGCATTCAACAACCAGAAGACGACAGCTTGGCGGAAGGCGTGGTTTTGCTTAGCGGTGCCCGATTGCTGTATGGTATGTTTGGCTATGATCAAATTGCTAAAGCTGCTCTAGGATATCGAGTTATTGGCGCAGCCGGCCCCTCATTTATACGGGTTATTACAGGGCAAGCCGTTGGTTATTCGTCAAAAATGATGCCTTGGGATTTTGCTGCGGGCCAAGTTTTAGCGAAAACTTTAGGTTTAATTGTTTCAGATATTGACGGGCAAGTACTGGATATGTTATCATCAAACATAGTATTAGTTGCTACGAAACGAGCGCATCGCGACATTGTCGAGTTGCATAAAAGCTAGGGAATACGGATTCCCTAGCTTTTGTATGTGAGTAGCATTTAAATTAAAGGAGCACTGGAAAATTGGCAAATCGCGAAGACATTCGTAACATCGCTATCATTGCCCACGTCGATCACGGAAAGACGACGCTGGTTAACGAGCTTTTGAAACAATCAGACACTTTGGACTCACGCAAGGAATTGGGTGATCGCGCCATGGATACCAACGATATCGAAAAAGAGCGTGGTATCACTATCTTGTCAAAGAACACAGCCGTTAAGGTTGGTGACAAGCAAATTAACATTTTGGATACACCAGGTCACGCGGATTTTGGTGGTGAAGTTGAACGTATCATGGGTATGGTTGACGGTGTTTTGTTGGTTGTTGATGCCTTTGAAGGCACAATGCCACAAACTCGTTTCGTTTTGAAAAAAGCTTTCGAACAACACTTGACACCTATCGTGATTGTCAATAAAGTTGACCGCCCTGGTGCTCGCCCTGAAGAAGTTGTTGATGAAGTTTTGGATTTGTTCATTGAATTGGGTGCTGACGAAGAGGATTTGGATTTCCCAGTTATCTTTGCTTCAGCTATGAATGGTACATCATCATTATCACCAGTTGTTGAAGATCAAGAACACACAATGAAGCCAATCTTTGATGCTGTTTTTGCAACGATTCCTGCGCCAGTCGATAATTCTGATGAACCACTTCAATTCCAAGTGGCAATGTTGGATTATAACGACTTCGTTGGTCGTATTGGAATTGGTCGTGTTAAGCGCGGCACAATCAAAATTGGTGATAACGTTGAAGTTTTGAAGTTAGATGGCTCAACACAAAGTTTCCGTGTAACGAAATTGTCTGGTTTCATTGGCTTGGATCAAGTTGACATTGAAGAAGCCAAAGCCGGTGATTTGATTGCTGTGTCAGGTATGGAAGACATTTCTGTTGGGGAAACAGTTGCTGATCCTGCTCACCCAGATCCATTGCCAATCCTTCGTATTGACGAGCCAACTTTGCAAATGACTTTCCGTCAAAATGATAGCCCATTTGCTGGTAAAGAAGGTAAGTTTGTTACCGCACGTCAAATTGAAGATCGTTTGCGCCGCGAATTGCACACTGATGTTTCTTTGCGTGTTGAAGATACTGATCAAGCTGGTGCTTGGTTAGTATCTGGCCGTGGTGAATTGCACTTGGCCATCTTGATTGAAACAATGCGTCGTGAAGGCTTTGAATTGCAAGCATCACGTCCACAAGTTATTTACCGTGATATCGACGGGGTTCAGTCAGAGCCTTATGAATCTGTGCAAATTGATACACCTGATGAATATTCATCAACTGTTATTGATTCATTGAACCAACGTAAGGGTGAGATGGTTAATATGGAGTCTGTCGGAAACGGTCAAACACGTTTGACTTATATGGCACCTTCACGTGGTTTGATTGGTTATTCAACAGAATTCATGTCAGCTACAAGAGGTTATGGTATCTTTAACCATACGTATGCTGAATATCGTCCAGTTGTACGTAACTGGGAGCCAGGACGTCGTAATGGTGCCTTAGTTTCAATTAACCAAGGGGCAACTTCTAACTACGCTATTATGGGTGTTGAAGACCGTGGTCAAATGTTTGTTGGTGCCGGTGTTGAAGTATACGAAGGTATGGTTGTCGGTATGAATGCACGTGACAATGATATTTCAGTCAATGTCACAAAATTGAAGCCACAATCAAACGTTCGTTCTTCAAACAAGGATCAAACTGCTTCAATCAAGACACCTCGTACAATGAATTTGGAAGCGTCACTTGAATTCTTGAACGATGATGAATATGTTGAAGTGACACCTGAAAATGTTCGTATTCGTAAAGCTATTTTGAACACAGCTGAGCGTGAAAAGGCTGCAAAGCGCCGCAAAGCATCAAAGTGATTTTTATACGCTTGAAGTAGTGTAGGTATATATTCTAACTGCTTCATGATGGAGCTATGGCACAATCTGGTACTGCAACGGACTCGAAATCCGTCGAGCCGCTCTTGGCGGTGTGCGGGTTCAAATCCCGCTAGCTCCTTTCGAACGTGTGTTCGCATGTAACTATATGTACAAAAACGTTGTTAAATCAACGTTTTTTTATTTCACTAAACGTAAAATAACGTGAGAGAACAGCTCTCGTGGAGCCAAATTGGAGCCACACTCAACTTTTCTTAACCTAATCCCATATACCCTTGACCTTATCAGCTTCAGCGTTTGCAACCTCATCTAAAAACGCATGATAGTGCTTATGAATGATTTCAATTGTATGCCCAGATATTCTAGCAATATAATCCAATGAAATACCTTTTTGAATCAGAATAGTATCGTGGGTAGCTCTCAAAGTTTTAGGTGTTATGCTCAAACCGTCATGAGTTTTTAAAGGAATATCAAGTTGAGACAGAACATTGCGCAGGACTTTACCAGTATTAGCACCAGAAGATAATAGTCTATCACCACGAGAGGTTGGCGGACAATCATTTCTAAACATTAAATTATGCTCGTTGCTTATATTATAAGTAGCGAGCCTTTTTTGTTTGTCTTCACTAAATGAAATGATTAACTCCTCTAATTGTGGAGAGACAGGCACGTTTCGTTCGGAACGAGTTTTAGTGTAAGGCTTGATAGCATTGTCTTGTTCCACATACGTATTGTGAACATGTAGTAAGTGCCTTGTTACGTTTAAATCATCAAACTGCAATGCTTTAGCTTCACTAGGTCTTAGCCCACACTCTAGCATGATCAGTAGTGTTAAATATTCCTGATGAATCAAATTAGTGTGTTCATAGAAATAGTTTCGTAACTTACTTGCATCTTCCATGCTTAAACTAGCGACCGGTTTAAATAGCCCTTTATCCACGCCTGTGGTCTTTATACGGTATTCTGAAGGCATAGGTGTCTTTCTGATTAAGCCGTCATATTCAGCGTCAGAGAACGCCTTAGAAAGAAATGAGCGATACTTATTGACGGTACTAGTAGCATAGCGTTTTCCCAATGAATTAAAATAGAGTTGAATAGCCGTTTTGTTACCATCGAAAAACTTTAGTGGTTTTCCGGGTAAGTCAATACGCAATCGTTTGATCAGTGTATTGTAGTTATTCTTACTATTTGTTTCAAGATATGGTTCAACGTTTGATAGATACCATTGTTCAAAATATCGCCACAATGCCATAGATCCGTTGGCGGCTATATAGCCACTTGCGAACGCAATTCTGTCTTCGCTTTCTATCTCCTTTGCCTCTTGATAGGAATCAACATATTTTCTAGGTGAAAAATGGCGTTTTCCCAATTGGTCACGAGTTGATGTTCTTACAACATATTTTCCGGCAAATCTGCCAGTAGTAACTTTTTTTATCATACTGATATTATCCTTATATTATTATTCGTAGGTAGCTCCTACATGCTCTGAGTATAAAATTTATACTTAGATGGATGATGCGCCGTG
>NZ_BMBS01000016.1 GCF_014634805.1 Leuconostoc falkenbergense | reverse complement strand
CGCCGAAAGTAGTTGGAGGATCGCTTCCTGCGAGGATAGGACGATGCGGTGCCGTACATAAGAAGAACGAGAGCAGTCAATTTAATTTGATTGCTCTTTTTGCTATACTATAGTCAATGTACTTTAGTAAGTAAATACGGTATAATGGATGTATCTTATGAATTTTGAGGGCAACGATGTATGGTTACACTTTTTTCATCGCCTAGTTGCACCTCTTGCAGAAAAGCTAAGCAATGGTTAGAAGATCACAATATTCCCTATATTGAGAGAAACCTGAACAAAAACCCCATTAATGCTAATGAGGTGAAAGAAATGCTTCGTTTGACTGAAGATGGTACTGAAGAATTAATTTCGACCAGATCCAAAATTTTTTCAAAATTAGCGGTTAATTTGGATGATATATCAATTAATACATTAATTGATTTAATTGTGGCATACCCTTCACTTTTGAAAAGACCAATAATTATGGATGACCGAAGGATACAAGTAGGCTATAATGAAGATGAGATTCGCCGTTTCTTGCCTCGAGACGTTCGTCAACGTGAACTTTTTCGTGCAACCTACAAAGCGGATTTTGAAGAAGCAGCAAAAGATTTAGTTGTTGAGGAGAGTTAATGTCTATTTTCCTTAAAACTATTATTTAAAATTTTAATTAGAAAGGTAGTGTGAATATGGAACGAGAGCGTATCAATGAAAACACAATTCGTGTAATGATCAATAATTCTGATCTTGAAGATCGTGGTATTTCTGTAATGGAATTGCTTGGCAATCATGATAAAATCGAGTCCTTCTTTTACAACATTCTTTCTGAAGTTGATACAGAGCATGATTTTGATGATGATGATCAAGTTTCATTTCAGATATTACCCAATCGTAATGGACTGGAACTATTTATTTCCAGATTAGATTCCGAAAATCAAGTTGGTGATATTCTTAATAACATTATGGATTTTGCAAATAAGAAAAATTCAGACATTGATGATATTTCAGATGAGCGTCGCACTGAATTGCGTCAATCTGACGACGGAAGTGTTAAACACCCAGTGATACCCAAAAAATCGGTTACAAAAAGTTCTAACAGCTTTGAGAAAACAATTACGATTAAATTATTTAGTTTTGAATCAGCTATTGCAATTGCCAAAACTTTTGACGCTAAAAATTTCATATCAGATCTGTACCGATATGATAACACCTTTTTCTTACAATTAACGCCTAAAAACGATGACTTTAGCTGGGAAGAACTGAAAGATAAATTGGCAATTGTCTTTGAATATGGTAATTTAAGTGATGTTAATAATGACGTGCTTAAAGAACATGGTGAACCAGTCATGGTAAAGAATGCTGTAGATCAATTAAATCAGTTATTTTAATTAGGCGCTTGCGCCTTTTTTTGATACAATAGTATAAGATTGATTTAGAGGAAGTATTATGACGAATATTTTAATGATGATGGCAACCGTTGTTGTGTTATGGATTTTGTTTGCATTTGGTGGATGGTTTTGGGTATTTGTGTCAGCCAAACAAAATGGCAAACTTTTAAAGCCGGAAGACTTTGCTGCTAAAATTGATGCGGACAACGGTCAAATAATTGATGTTCGTGAGAGCGAGCCGTATAAGCGCTCTCATATTATGGGTGCGCGCAATATCAGTGCCATGAATTTTTTGCAGGGTAAATCCGGCTTACGGCAGGATCGTGATATTTTTCTTTATGACGATAATTTGCGAAATGTGGTTCGTGTTGCCAAGTCACTGAAAAAACAGGGCTATGATAAGGAAAAAATCTTCATACTACGTGGTGGCTTTAGCCGTTATGAGGGAAAAAAGACGAAATAAAAAGAACCGCTTGCTAAGCGCGGTTCTTTTTAGTAACGTGATTGATGCGCAGCAACGCTACGACGAATAGCAGCTTTTGACACTTGATTATATGTCTCTTCCGCTTTCTCCTGTGGCTTAATCACAGTTTGACGATATCCCAATGCTGTACCTGCGGCAACGATGGCAGAACCAATTACGCCAACAATAACACCTAATCTAAATGATTTCATATTCTAAACACTTCCTTAAATTCTTAAGACTTCTTAAATACTATTATCGACTATTTTCTTTAATTTGTAAATAAAAAAGATTGGATAAATGATGACAGAAATTATTGCACATCGTGGCTATCGTCTAGTCGCACCCGAAAATACACTCCCTGCCTTTGAGGCAGCCTTAGCTTTTCACCCTGATATGCTTGAAATGGATGTTCATAGAACGCTGGATGGTAAATTAGTGATTATTCATGATGAGAAGGTAGACAGAACAACTAATGGAACAGGTTATGTCAAGGATTTGACATTAGCCGAAATTAAGGCGCTAGATGCTGGTAGTTATAAAGAACCCAAAATGTCAAATGTAACTGTGCCAACTTTATTTGAGTTTTTGACTTTCTTGAAAGAACAACAATTTAATCAAACATTGTTACTAGAAGTTAAAACAGATCATGTGACGTATCCTGGCATTGAATCCGAAATTTTAGATATGGTCGAAATTTTCAAGCCGAATTATCCTATTATCTATCAGAGTTTTAATTTGGAATCATTGAAAATAATTAGAAAACTAAAACCTGATGCCGAAATAGCGGCACTTGTATTTTGGGTGACGCCTAAAGTTTTATGGTTAAAATTTCGTGGGGTTTTTGATTACATTCATCCTGACATTAGAATACTAAATAGGAAACCCGCTTTTTTTTGGCGAAAAAATGCGCACATCCGACCTTGGACTGTGGATAAAGAAAGTGATATGAGACGTGTTTTTGAGGCTAATATTCCGGGAATTATTACTAACCAAGTGGCCTTGGCAGTTAAAATGCGTAAGGAAATACAAGAGCATGAATAAAATAATAGTCATTACCGGCCCCACTGCTTCAGGCAAGACAGGCGTGGCAATTCAGATAGCAGAGCAATTTCATGGTGAAATAGTGTCAGCGGATTCAATGCAAATTTATCGTGGCTTGGATGTAGGAACTGCTAAACCAACTGTTCACGAACAAGAAAAAATGCCACATCATCTCATTGATGTCGTGAATATGACAGATAATTTTTCCGTAGCTGAATTTGTTGCCCTAGCGGACGAAATCATAGAAGATATTAGCAATCGTGGTAAGTTACCAATCATTGTTGGTGGTACTGGTTTTTATCTGAAAGCATTGCTTGGGTTACAAGCATTGGAATACAGTCCCAATGATCCTAATTTGTCATCTGAATTAGCCAACAAAACACTACCACAATTAGTTGATGAATTAACAGAAATAGATGATGTTCTTGCTAAACGCGTTGATTTGAATAATAGGCAACGTGTGATTCGCGCAATTCAAATAGCACATCAAGGACATAAACAACAGACAACAGTAAAGCGGCCGACATATGATGCGCTGATTGTTGGATTAGATTGGCCACGCGAGACATTGTATCAGCGAATTAACCAACGTGTCACTAATATGGTAAGTGAAGGTGTTTTAAATGAAGCACAAGCGGTTTTAAACGCCGGTGGAGAGACTTTGCAGGCAGGGAAGGCCATTGGGTACAAGGAGTTTTTTGGTTACCTAAACGGTGAGGAAAAACTTGACGAAGCCGTAAAACAATTACAGCAAGATTCCAGACGGTATGCTAAAAGGCAATTAACCTATTTACGCCATCAATTACCGGGATTAATTTGGATAAAAGGTGAAACTGCCACACCTGACTTAAAAAAAATGATTCGCAACTGGTTATAGACAGCTGTGAATCATTTTTCATTGATAAACTAATAGTATTGAAAGCGCTAGTAGGAAAACGTAAATCATATTTTGCCAGTTGCCAATACGCGCTTTAACAAACTGTAAAACGAAAGCAAACATGCTAAGTATAAAAATAACAATCGTCGTAGCACCAACATGGTGACTTAGCAAAGCAGCCCAAAAGAGGCCAATTGACAACAAACTAAGTTTTCTGCCATCTGGATTTGGCATAATGATTGGGGTGAAGTAAAAGAAAAAGGCAAAAAACATCGGTAATAATTGAATAATAAACTTCTGCGTTAAATAATTATTTTCACTGTAAAAAATAGCAATTGGAATGGTAAAAGTGGCCAAGACACTCAGCAAAATTAATCCCAAAATATTTTGTAAACCCAGCCACAACTGTTGGACTCCAATAAAAAAAGCAACTAAGATGAGTAATAATAACCAAATTTCGTGACGTGCTTGAATAAGTGAGTTAAATGTGAATAAAATACTGAAAGCAAAAAATAAATAGCTTAACAAACTACGAAAATTTTGTGTCATCATGAGAGCTATGCCAATAGCTATTGTGATTGTGTAGCCAAATAAAGGTGCTAATGCCCACGTTAAGTCTCCCTCAAGGTCTTGCGTATGCATTAGCGGTAAGCGCCACCAAACGAGGTTGAGGGAGATAACAATCACAATCAGAGGGACCCAAAAACGCCAATCTTTCAATTTTGCCGGTGAAAAGTTTTCGAGGCTTCTCTTGTCTCTGGCATCTGTGCTCAAACGTCGTGGTAAAATGGTGCCATCTGGCATTCGTTGAGATAGATTTTGTTGTTGGTAGTAGTCTTGATCCATAGCTAATATTGTACCGTAAAAATGGACAAATGACGTATCGTTTTTATGACAGAATTGTATCATTATCAGCCAACTAATCCGAAAGCACACGTAAATAACCTATAAGTCGGTTGAATTATACAAGGAAGTTTGTTACAATTATCAGTACAATTTAAAACAGCTATCAAGAGCAGGCGAGTGATACAGCACTTTGACCCTGCACCAACCGGCGGTAAATTTAACAATTTGCAGTGTACGGTGGTAATTCTGTACAGATAGTCGTCACGTTAGCGTGTTCGACGATGTCGAGCGCGCTTTTTAATTTCGGCTTTAGCTTTTTATTTTGCAAAACTGGTGGCGACCTTACGCAGGAGAATATCAATGACAAAATTTTTCACTTCAGAGTCTGTCTCAGCTGGACATCCTGATAAAATTGCAGATCAAATTGCGGATGCAATTTTGGACGCTGTTTTGGCGCAGGATCCTTATGCACGATCAGCTGTCGAGGTGACAACATCAACGGGAGATGTATCAATTTTTGGGGAACTATCTACTAACGCATATGTTAATATTCGCCAAATTGCCACAGACACAATTAGAGAAATCGGTTATGATAAAGCAGAATTAGGTTTTACAGCAGATTCTGTTAATGTTTCAAATAAGATTGTTGAGCAATCATCTGATATTGCGCAGGCAGTAAATAATGCTGATGATGATCCCGAGCAATTAGGCGCTGGCGATCAAGGCATGGTGTTTGGCTATGCGACTAATGAAACAGATAGTTATTTGCCATTGACTTTGGCATTGTCACATCGTTTAATGCGTCGTATTCGTGATGTACGCGAATCTAATCAGCTAAGTTACCTCCGTCCAGATGCGAAAGGTGAAGTAACTGTTGAATTAAATGATGACAACCAAGTGCAACGGATTGCTGCAGTGGTTATATCGACACAACACAATGACGCAGTATCACTTGAGACGCTTCGTAAAGATGTCCGTGAGTTGGTAATCGATAAGGTTTTGCCACAAGAATTAGTTGATGATCAGACAAAATATTATATCAATCCATCAGGTCGATTTGTTTTGGGTGGACCGCAAGCTGATTCTGGGTTAACAGGTCGTAAAATTATTGTTGACACATATGGTGGTGCGGCGCACCATGGTGGTGGTGCTTTTTCTGGAAAAGATGCGACAAAAGTGGATCGCTCGGCCGCTTATTTTGCCCGCTATGTGGCTAAAAACATGGTTGCCGCAGGTGTAGCTGATCGACTTGAATTACAAGTTGCATATGCAATTGGTGTAGCTGAACCTGTTTCACTTAATGTTGAAACATTTGGCACTGCTAAAATTAGTGACAATAAAATTACTGAAATTATCACACAATTATTTGATTTCAGACCATTAGCAATTATTAATCACTTAGATTTACGTCGTCCTATTTATAAGCAAACTGCTGCTTTTGGTCATTTTGGTAGAACGGATATTGATTTACCTTGGGAAGCTTTGGATAAAGTTGAAGAAATTAAAAGCTTGCTCTAATTCATGTTAAAATGATTGTATGGGTAAAAAACAATCAACAATTCAATTTTTGATATTTGGCATGGCTATTGGTGAAAGTATCGCGTCTTTGCCTGCTAATGATCAAGATAAGGTGTTAGATCAACAATTTGATAAACAGTTGGAGTGGGGAACACAGGTCAGCTTATCATTAGCAACAACGGCCAGTTTAACAAGAGGCTATCAGTTGGCAGATGTTATGGCTCACTTACAGAACTGGTACCAAATACGGCAGTATGCGCCTGTGGGGACACACCAAACCGTTGATGACGTCACAAAAAAAGCATTAGATAATTATATAAAAAATCGTGATATGCTATCTGCCGGTGTATCAGATGATGCAGCAGATAGTGATAACATTTTGGCACGTATGTTGCCGGTGGCACTTTACTTGCATCACCAATATGGCACTTCTTTTGTTAATGATGAAACAGCGATGATGCTACTTCATCGTATTGCCGGTTTAACGCACAATGATGAGGGCGCCTTAGTGACAGTGGGTATGATGAGCCTAATCCTGAGCCAAATTTTAGACGGCAATAATTTATCAGATGCTGTTGAAAATGGGTTAGCTTTTGGGTTTGAGTATTACTCAAGGCACCAAGTGTTTGTTGCTGAACTTTCTGCGTTTGATGAGCTTAATTTGCCGGATTTTAGAAATATTCCGGCCGAAAAAATAGTATTAGATGGCAAAGCCGCTTCTACCTTAGAGGCAGTCATTTGGAGTTTGCTGAATAGTCACAACTATACTGAAGCGATCAAAAACTCATTGGTTCATGGTCATGCTAATAGTGTAGTTCCAACCTTAGTTGCTGCCATGGCAGCTGTTTACTATCGTGATGAAATGGTAATCAACCTCAGTCAAAAATTCGTAGCACGCCGTTTATTGGCGACGATTGTGTCACAAGCTGAGCGCTCCGCTCGTTTTAATTGATATGTAAAAATTCCAAGTCGTGAGATGACATCTCATTGACTTGGAATTTTTTTATTCAAATCCAAAATGGATAATGTTCAAATTTTAATTGAAAATCGTAGCTACCATTGCCTAATTCCTCACCG
This sequence comes from Leuconostoc falkenbergense, assembly GCF_014634805.1. Taxonomy (GTDB): domain Bacteria; phylum Bacillota; class Bacilli; order Lactobacillales; family Lactobacillaceae; genus Leuconostoc; species Leuconostoc falkenbergense. Next base: position 33,057 of record NZ_BMBS01000016.1, on the reverse strand, counting down.
TCAACTTGGCCGGGTTGAATGTCACGGACATGAATAGAAGCATTTTGTGACATTTTGATATGATGAACCTTTTTGAATTTGAGATGTCTGCCATTTCTTTTTAAAGCAAGAAACATTGCTACAAACTCAGCAAAACTCATTTTCTCTGCGATAACCAAATCTAATCCAAAGGTTGTGAGCTTAGCTTCAGGCAAAATTGCGATACCACCACCAAAATAAGCGTGGTTAGTTAGTGTCAGCAAAAAAACACGCGGAAAATTGAGGTAGTCATCTCCTGAATTAATCGTAACAGGAAAACTCTTTTGATTTGTAAATACCTTGAGAACAGAAAAAAGATAGCTCAATGAACCTAAACCAATTTTGTTGAGACGGGCTTTCCATTTATCATGATTGGTTTGTGAGACGACTGCTGCATCGAAACCAATGCCTAAATTATTGACAAAATACCTTGTTTGCTTTTTTGGTGCATCACCAACAATTTTGCCGACCGTCAGTAATTGTGAGGATCTAATTTTTGCTAGTCGTGACAAAGATTCATTGGCATCACCTAATTGTGCCGCACGAGCAAAGTCATTGCCAGATCCATTGGGTAGATAAGCAATGGGCAGTGGGTTTCGTCGTTTAAATTTGAGTAATCCGTTGAGGACTTCATTTAATGTACCGTCACCACCAATCGCCAATATGACATTGTCTGAAGGAATATCAGGCAAATCCTTAGCTAATTTTTTTGCAATACGGGTTGCTTGTCCTGCAAAAGTCGTGTCTTGCCATGAGACAAAGGTTAGTTGATATTTAATTGTTGAGATTGTTTCTTGGTGGCGTCCACTGCCAGCAAGAGGATTGTTAATAACATAGAATTGTGGCATTGACACGCTCAAACTTTCAAACAAATTAATTTTATTGTAACAAAAAAAGCCCGTTAAGGCTATTTATCAAACGATAAGTACGGTTTTTAGGATGTTTTTTAACCAAGAAAATGGCGTAATTGGGCCATGCGATTAATGAGTGCTGTTACGGCAATTGGTGCACCGTCCTTAATTTGCACAACTTGTAGCGCAATTTCTGCATGCTGTTTTTCTTCTCTAGTTAGCGGTTGGAGTTCGAAACCAAAGATATCTTGCAAAATCAAAATATCTTCTTCCACTTCAGCCCAAGCTGGACTCTGAGTTTTTAAGATTTGTAGGGCATCCATGTTGACATAACGAGCCAATTCTCGGAAGTCCTGCTTCATACTTGGATAATGTCTCACAAAAACACCAAGATGGTCAGCATTAAGCTGTTTCAGGGCACGCCCGAAACCAATAAATTCAGGGGGAACACCAACAGAATAGAACGCACCTGTGAAGTTAATTGCCCGAGGCAATTCGATACCATCAACAGAACGCGAGTAGCCAAGAACACCAACGTGTTGACGACGATCACGACGCTTTGGAAACGCCTTGAAAATTGGTTGCATACTTGGCACTAAGTTATCTAGCGTATTTGAATAATATTTAGCTGAAATTTCAGCAACTTCGGCTAATATTTTTTGGTCTTCAGGGTTAATTTTGAGTGGTTCGGCAACTGGTAGTTCTGCTTTTAATTTGGCAATGGCGGATTGGACATCCTCCAATGGAAAATCATAACGGAAAGCTGATTGGACTGTCGCTGTTCTGACACCGGGAAATTCTTTGACATAGCGATCAATACGACGTGGTGATAGACCACCTCTAAAAATAGCCGATCCTGTTCCAGAAATAGGATAGATTTCAATGTTTTCTTGCTCAGCAAATTCATGTAATCTTGCAATTGCTAATTTGTTACCTGTAATCGAACTCATAAATCCGGCAGTCAAGGCTGAATCAGATCCTGCCAAGAACACACGTAAATACTTTGGTCGGAAACCAAAATGTTCTTCATGGAGTGTTAAGTATTCTTTTAAAATTTCCGGTGCATGTAATTGCGTATCAAAATCTTCAAATAACGGAATCATTTCGATATAAGGTGTGTTTTTATCTGAACGCGTGAACTCTGCTGTTTTGAAATTTGCTAATTTTTCAAATAAAAGTTGCATTTTTAAAATTTGGTCTGCACGCTGTGCCATTGGCAAGATGGCTTCAAATAAAGGCCGAGTGAAGCCAAGATCATGTGCAAAATCTTCGGAACTCAAAAAGGCGGTCATTGCTTGCATCAAGTTGTAACCTTTTTCTTCCCAAATATTTGGAAATCGGAATGTTAAAAACTTGTCTCGTCCAATTTGATTTTCCTTGAAATAGTCATACTCTGAGCTGAATAAGCGATCAATGACTGCGGCATCGGCATGTTTACCTTCCCAATCCCACATATATTCGTCAACATTTAATTCACTAAAGTTTTCAAATGCTTCGCTGGTCTCACGATAAGCGCTGATGAATGGTTGCTGAGAACTGTCCCAGAAAGGTGCATTAGCGTTATCGGGATGCTGTGTACCCATGATTGTAGGAATTTTACGTGTTGTCATGATAGCTCCTTAATGTTTTACTTACAGTATTGTAACATATTGCGTTCTAGGTGTTTTGAGAATATGCTAGTTTTTTTCCGAATAATTACGTATTTGTTTTTGTAATGTCTGTATTTTGTTATGATGGGACACATAATGTTTGGAGTTGGGCACAAAATAATAACAATAATATTCAAAAAAACAGTCAAAAACCACCAAATTATTAAAATTTAGTGGTTTTTATTACATCATAATTAACATAGGTAAAATCATTGGCTTTCGAGCAGTCTCTTTGTACAAAAAGCGTGATAATTCATCAATAACAGCTTGACGAATATCTGATTCACTTGCGTTGGCATTGTTCATTACACGACGAATTGTACCGAAAATAACACGACGACCTTCATTGATTAAGTCGCCAGATTCACGCATATAAACGAACCCACGTGATAAAATATCTGGACCGGAAAGGATTTCCTTTTTGCTGAGATTGATGGTTGCAGTGACGACGACTAACCCATCTTGTGATAGCTTTTGACGATCATGTAAGACAACCGACCCAATATCACCGATTCCAGATCCATCAATATAGGTATCCTCACCTGGAAAATGACCTGCAACACGGGCATTTTCGCCATCTAATGCCAGAACGTCACCGTTTTCAAGGATGAAAGTGTGATCATCGGGAATATCTAATTCATGCGCTAAAGAAGCGTGAACTTTTAACATACGATATTCACCGTGAACAGGCATGAAAAACTTGGGCTTCATTAGTGCTAGCATCAACTTTTCTTCTTCTTGACCACCGTGACCAGAAGTGTGAATGTTATTGACTTTACCATAAATAACATTTGCGCCACCTTCTTCTAATTTATTAATAACAGCGTTGACAGAAGCGGTATTACCAGGAATGGGTGACGATGAAAATATGACATTATCTTTAGGCTTCAGGCGAATTTGTTTATGAGTACCTTCAGCAATTCGCGCTAATGCAGCCATTGGTTCACCTTGAGAACCAGTTGATAAAATCAAAAGTTCGTCATCAGGAATATGTTTAATGTCTGATTGCTCAACGAGCATGTCATCAGGAATATTGAGATAACCCAGTGCACGGCCGTTTGTCACGGCAGATTCCATAGAACGACCAAATACTGCAATTTTGCGACCACGCGCAATAGCGGCATCTGTTGCCATTCGTACACGATTCATATTTGAGGCAAAAGTAGCAAAGATAATACGACCATGTTCAATTTTGTCAAAAATACGATTAACAGACTTTGCTACCCAAGCTTCTGATTTTGTCCATTCTGGACGCTCAGCATTGGTTGAGTCACTCATCATGAGCAAAACACCATTTTCACCAATGCGTGCCATTGACCAAAGGTTAGGTGGCTGCTTAGTAGTTGGGGTGAGATCAAATTTAAAGTCACCAGTTTCCACAATTGTGCCAACTGGTGTGTGCACCGCAACACCAAACACATCGGGAATTGAGTGAGTTGTTCGGAAAAATTCGACACTCATTTTATCAAATTCTAATACGGAACCATCGGTAATTTCGTGTAACTCGACACGGTTAAGTAGTTGTTTCTCTTCGAGTTTGTTTTTGATGAGTGCCATGGCTAATGGGCCAGCATAAACTGGTACATTAACAGCTTGTAAAAAGTAGGCGATAGCACCGATATGGTCTTCGTGTCCGTGAGTGATTACCAGTGCCTTAACGCGATCGATATTATCCACTAGGTAAGTATAGTCTGGGATAACATAGTCGATACCAAGTAATTCGTCTTCGGGGAACTTAATGCCTGCGTCGACGACAATGATTTCATCTTGATACTCAATACCGTACGTATTTTTACCGATTTCGCCTAAACCGCCTAGCGCATAAACTGCGACTTCATTAGGTTTAATATCTACTGAATATGTCATTAGAATGTTGTGATTTCGAAGTGAGGGTAGGCCTTTTCGTATGTTACAGCCTTATCTGACAATTCTTCGATATACTCCACGTTGTATTGCGTGTTTTCCTCAATTAACTCACGCGCTTGAGGTAAACTTTCAGCCTCTAAATACAGTGACTGTGTTGTTTCGCGCTTTGGATTGCGCTCAGGGTGTTCTTGATAGTAAACTTTAAAAATCATAAATGCCTCCAAAAAATAGTATTTTAATTTGTCACGAACGAAAACCTTAACTACTAGTTTACCACATGGACTGATTTTAAGATACTTCACTTGATTATTAATACTATAATTGGTAAATTGGTGTAAGGGATAAACAAATGACGATAAAGACAATTGGCGTTTTTTTGGGATCACAATTCGGTAGCAATCCCCAATTTAAGATGCAAACACAAGCGCTTGGTAAACAAATAGCCGATCGTGGGCTGCACCTTGTATATGGTGGCGGAAAAGATGGGCTAATGGGGACCTTGGCGACGAGTGTTATGGCTAATCATGGTGAGGTTTTAGGTATTTCACCACGGAATTTGGCTGAGGATGCCATTGATGCAGATAAAATAACGCAATTGATTGAAGTAGAATCAATGACAGAGCGGAAACAGCTACTAATTGATTATTCAGATGTATTTGTTGTTTTACCAGGTGGTCTTGGTACATTAGAAGAATTAGCGCAAGTTATTAGCTGGGGCAAGTTAGGATTGCACCACAAGCCACTTATTTTGTACAATATCAACGGTTTTTATGATTATTTTGAAAAGTGGTTGGATCAAATGGTTGACGATCATTTTGTTAACACTAGCGACATGAAATGGGTGCATGTTTACGATAATCTCGAAGAAGTGATGGCCATGATTGACAGCATGTGAGGAAATAAAATGAAAAATTCAGATCTATTGAGTGAGTTTGTAAGTGTTTATATGTCAGCAATTAAAAATCTAGAAAAATTAATTTCACAACCAGCTAATCCGTATGGTGCATCATTTGAACAATGGTTAATCATGGCAGCTGTTTCCCAAAGTGAGGAACCCTTGACTATGACCGAAATCGCTAAAGATCGTGGTGTAACTAAGGGAGCAATTGCCCGGTAACTCAAACCATTGTTTGACCGAGGTTATTTAAACCAAGAAAAAGATCCAGATGACCGGCGCCGTGTGCTGTTAGTCTTAACGCCTAAAGGCGTCGAAGTTGAAGCAATTATTGCACAAAGTGTTCGCCAACGTTTCAATAAGTGGTTAGATATTTTTGGTATATCTGAAGGAAAAGAATTCTTAAAAACGCTTCGTCGCCTAGACGCATTGATTGTGCAGCCGGAGCTAAATAGCAAAAAAGATTGAAAATAACATGTAAATGTGGTAAAATTTTTACTTGTTTGAAATCCCTACTATTAAGAGGGGATTTCTGTTATAATAATCATATTACTGAATAAAGAGGATACTAATCATGGCAATCGGCATGAATGACTTAAAGACGGGTTTGACAATCGAATATTCAAACTCAATTTGGCGCGTTTTGGATTTTCAACACGTTAAGCCTGGAAAAGGTGGTGCCTTTGTACGTTCAAAGTTAAAGAATTTGCGTACTGGTGCAGTTAACGAAGTGACATTCCGACCAGGTGATAAGTTTGAACAAGCAGACATCACGACACGTCCAATGTCATATTTGTACGCTGAAAATGACGGTCGTGTGTTCATGGATGTTGAATCTTACGAACAAGTGAACATTCCTGATGAACATTTGACTAATGCTTTGAAGTTTTTGCTTGAAGGTATGGAAGTTAAGATCACAATGTACGGTAACGAAATTTTGGGAGCTGAATTACCATCAACTGTTCAATTGAAAGTTACTGAAACACAACCAGGTATCAAAGGTGCAACTGCTACCGGTTCAGGTAAGCCTGCAACAGTTGAAACTGGTGCTACAATCACAGTTCCTGACTTCGTTAACGAAGGTGAAACAATTATTGTTAATACTGAAGACGGTTCATATAAGGGCCGCGCGTGATTACAGTTTAGTTCGAATGAATTGTCTTTTGATAGCATTAAGCAAGTGATTAAGTCAAAACACAGTCGTTACGATTAAATGCAACTGTACACGGTAACCCTGAAAGTTCCCTTGTGGAACTTTTTATTTTAAATAGCTTGTCGAGGAGTAACTATGGCCAGAGAAATCAAGCAAGGCAAAACGGCAAATAAAAATTTATTGTTAGCAACTAAAAGTGATGTGTCAGGTACGACACAAGTAACACCTGAAGTTGTTGAAATTATCGCGCAAATTGCTGCTCAGGAAGTTAGCGGTGTTTATTCGATGCGTGGTAAATTATCTGATCGCTTTACAAGCGTTTTTGGTTCTAATGCGCGTGGTAAAGGTGTTGAATTACAACAAACGACTGATGGATTGGTGATTGATGCCTATGTTTTCGTACAATATGGCGTGGCGGTGCCAAAAGTTGCTTTGAATATTCAGAATGCTATCAAATCACAAATTGCATCTATGACGGATTTGCATGTTGAAAGAATCAATGTTCACGTCAGCGGTATTGTACCAGAAAAAGCGGACAGTGCAATTGATCCCAATAATTTATTTGGTGACGAGGTATCTAATTAATGGCAAGTTTAACGCGACATGAGTCTCGCCAAGCTGCATTTCAAATTCTTTTTGCACTTGAAAAGGATCCGCAAGACAGCAAAATTGATGATTTATACGACATTGTTTTGAATGGTAAAACATTTGATGATTATTTGCCAAGATTAATTAATGGTGTGTTGGGATCAAAAAATGACTTGGATGAGCAAATTTCGGCTCATTTAGCTGATGGTTGGGCAATAAACCGAATCAACAAAGCTGATCTCGTTATACTACGTTTAGCCATTTATGAACTAGTTTCAATCAAAGCAACACCATATAAGGTTGCCATCGATGAGGCAGTGGAATTAACTAAGACGTTCGCTGATGATGATGATCGTAAGTTTGTTAATGGTGTACTAAAAAACTTCGCACCAACTAATTAAACCGCAAAAAGCGGTTTTTTTATTGACGTAGAACCATGATATACTTAGTATTAGCTTAAATAATAATTTGGAGGCCAAAATGGCAATTTATGATCCAACCAAGACACCGGCAGATAGTTACGATACACATACACATTTAAATGATGATAAATTATATCATGATGTAGACGCCTATATTGGGCGGGCAAACGAATTTCGAGTAATGGAAATGAATATTGTTGGTTATGATGCAGTTGCTAATCAACGTGCTTTGTCAATTGCGCAGTCGCATGAAAATGTATACGCCGTTTTAGGATTTCAACCAGAAGATACAGATGGCTTTGACGAGACAGCAGCCACTACGTTGGCGGAGCAGTTGCAACAGGACAAAGTCGTGGGTGTTGGTGAGACAGGCTTAGATTATTATTGGGAAAGTACTTCTCATGAAACTCAGAAAGAAACTTTTTTGACGCATTTGGCATTAGCAAAAAAATATGATTTACCTGTTATCATTCATAATCGAGATGCGTTTGAGGATGTTTATCAAATTCTAAAAGCGTCTGGTGTCACAAAAGGTGTGATGCATAGCTTTTCAGGCACACCAGAACAGGCGCTAGCTTTTGTTGATCTGGGAATGTCAATTTCGTTTAGTGGTGTTGTTAGCTTTAAAAAAGCTCAAGAAGTACGAGACGCCGCAAAGGTTGTACCATTAGACCGTATTTTAGTTGAAACTGACGCGCCTTATTTGGCGCCTACGCCTTATCGTGGCAAAACTAACGAACCGGCTTTTGTTAAGTATGTCATTGATAGTCTAGCAGAAACGTTAGACATGTCTCCAAAGGCGTTATCTGATTTAACACGTCAAAATGCGCATCGCTTGTTTTTAAATCATGATTAATAGACAACGCATCAATGAAGTTATTATTGTTGAAGGTCGTTCAGATACGCAAAACATTGCTCGGGCGGTGATTGCTGATACGATTGAAACTGGCGGGAGTGCCGTTAATCAAGATGCAATTGATAGGGCAAAATTAGCTGCCAAACAGCGAGGCGTCATTATTTTTACCGATCCTGATTTTAATGGACAGCGGATTCGCCATATTATGTCAGAAGCTATTCCAACGGCTAAACAAGCATACATCACACAAGATCAAGCTCGTGCGAGTCATGATAATCCTCACAAATCATTAGGCATTGAACATGCTAGTCCGGACGACATTATAAATGCTTTGCGACATATCATAACACCACGCTTGACTGTATCAAGTGACATTGATCAATCATTTTTATTGCAACAAGGCCTTTTAAGTGGGCCAAATGCGCGTGAACGTCGGGTTGTGGTAGGCGAAAAGCTACACATTGGTTATACAAATGGCAAACAGTTGATTAAACGTTTAAATGCCTTTGGTATCAAACGTACACAGGTCGAAGAAGTGTTGAAAGGACAAATGCAAAGTGGGAAAAACAATTGATATTGCCAATCCAACAAGAACACAAGCAATTTTAAATGAATATGGATTAAGGGCTAAGAAAAAATTTGGGCAAAATTTTTTGACTGATCTAAATGTATTGCATGGTATTGTGGCAGCCTCTGACATTACAGCTGAGGACAATGTGATTGAAATTGGGCCCGGTATCGGGGCCCTAACAGAACAACTAGCTAAATCAGCAAAAAAAGTGGTTGCATTTGAAATTGATCCTCAAATGGTCGCAGTTCTTTCGGATACGTTGTCGCCATATCAGAATATTCACGTCATTGAAAATGACATTTTAAAGGTAGATTTAAAACGTGTAATCGCAGAAGAATTTGGTGAAAATGCCGATGTGAAAATTGTTGCCAATTTACCTTACTATATTACAACACCAATTTTGATGCAGTTATTGCGAGCGGATATTTCTTGGGATAATATCGTGGTCATGATGCAACGTGAGGTGGCAGATCGTTTAAATGCTCAGGTAGGTACAAAAGAATATGGCGTTTTAACTTTGACCATACAGTATTTTGCGACTGCACAGTTAGCAATTAAAGTGCCAGCAACGTCGTTTAATCCTGCGCCAAATGTTGATAGTGCGGTTGTTAAATTAACACCCTCGATTCCTGACACACCTGTTGAACAGCCAAACCAACTTTTTGGGGTCATTAAAGGTACTTTTTCGCATAGACGCAAGAGTTTGTGGAACAATTTATTGCAAACTTATGGCAAAGAAGCTGAAACAAAAACCAAATTAGAACAGGCTTTGCTAGAAGCCAATATTGAACCTTCAATCAGAGCGGAACGACTGGATTTAGCTAATTTTACTGAACTATACTTGGCATTACGCACACAAAAATTAGTGAAATAGCCGAATATTTATACTAAAAAAAGCTGAAATATTCAGTTATCCTTGCAAAAAAGGGTTATTTGTAGTATAATAAAATAAGCTTTTACACGAAAGGTGGTATAAAAATGCCAAGTAGTTTGCAAGAGATTAAGGTTCAACTCGATTCACATGTTGGACAAGAAGTAACCGTAGTTGCCCAAGCTGGTAGAAAAAAAATTACGGAACGGTCAGGCATTTTAAGATCAACATTTCCATCACTATTCGTTGTTGAATTAGATGAAGATGCTAATTTTGAGCGTGCTTCTTATAGCTATACTGACATATTAACAAAAAATATCGACATTACATTTGCTGATTAATTGCCCGATTGTGGGCTTTTTTTGTATCAACAAATGGTTTTTGTCTGTTTTAAATCGTGTTATTATAGTATAGTACGTCCTAAAAAATACAGATTGTCAGCAGATGATAGGCATCTGCAATATGAAATAAATCACTATGAACAAACAAGTAATTTATGCTATTTTAACGATTCTTTTAATTCCAATCGGGATTTTTTTAGTGTTCGCTAATATGGCTGGTGAAACAAGCGTGCCTGATAGTAAGCCGGTTGTAATCACTACTGATAATATCGCATACCAGCAGATTGCAAAGGCTATTGCTGGTAAGCATGGCAAAACCGAGCTGATTTCGAATGTCACTGACACAGCGCAAAAAGCAAAATTCAAAAAGTCCGAATTGATTATCACTGATACTCATGAAAGCCAGCTATTAACACGGGCCAAGCAATGGCGCTTATCCGCGAGATTAGTGATTGCCAGCGACTATATTACTGATGGTAAAAGCTACCGCAATATTTATTTGAGCCCTCAAACGACTTTGAACATGGCGACCAAGATCACGGATCAACTGAGTGATATGGACCCACGTAATCGCAATAGTTATGTTGCCAATAAGCAAAATCTTTTGACAAAAACGGCTAAATTAGCAACAATATTTCAGAATTTGAAAAAAAATAAAAATGTAACCTATTTAGCTACTAATCAATCGCAAGAATTAATGATGACGCAGTTGGGTTATCAATCTGCAAGTAATGATGTTGACAAGCTTGACGATGCTGCCATAAGGTCATTAGAGAAAAAAATGAGCGACAAAAAAATTGATTTTGTATTGACGGCGACACAGGATCAGACAAGTCATGATAAACGACTAATCACAGCAGCAAAAAAAGATAATATACCCGTTGTAACATTTAATCAGGTTTTACCGCAAGACACTTATATTTGGTCTTGGCAATTATCACAATTACGACTAATACAAAAGGCGCTTGCACAATGAATGCAATTATAGATACACACCAACTAACAATCCGTTATGGCGATAAGGCCATTGCGTCTGAAATAAACGTTGATGTGCCAGCAGGCAGTTTTTACGCCATTTTGGGCGAAAACGGTGCTGGTAAAACAACGTTTGTGAAAACTCTGATTGGACAACATCATAATTATGTTGGTAATTTGAAAGTTAACACACAGGCTATTGGCTTCGTACCACAGTTTAGAGATATTTCGAGAGATTATCCACTCAGTATTGCTGAATTTGTTGGTCTGGCTTTTAACCGTGGCTGGCATTTATTTAACAATCAATTAGAAAAATCGGCCATTCATGACGCACTGGAAAAGATGGACTTAGTCGATATTGCTGATCAACGACTGGGTTTGGTGTCTGGTGGGCAAAGGCAAAGAGCATTTGTCGCACAAGCCTTAGTTAAGCGGCCAGAACTACTGATATTAGATGAATCAACAGCCAGTTTAGACCATGAACACAAGATACAATTGTTGACAACAATTGTACGGCTACAAAAAGAAACTGGATTAACTGTTTTATTCATCACACATGAGTTGAATTTAGTTGCTGACTTTGCTGATGGCTTTTTATTTTTTGCTAATGGTAGCGTAACGCAAGGAAATGCTCAAGCGTTAAAAAAACTAACTGTTGATATGACAGTTACACATCCTGAGAATGAGGTTCATTATGTTTGAGTATAGTTTTATGCAGAATGCTTTTGTCGCTGGTACAATTGTCAGTATTGTTGCTGGTGTTATTGGCACATTTGTGGTTGCCCGAAATTACGCTTTTTTAACCCATTCTCTCAGTGAAATTGGATTTGCCGGCGCTGCTTTTGGTCTGTGGATTGGATGGCCGGCTTTATTAGGCATGATGTTAACAACAGTTGCCTCGTCAGTTGCTATTGGTGCATTGGAGTCAACATATACTAAACGTGACAATGTGACAAGTGCCATTTCTGCATTAGCGATTGGCTTAGGTATTTTATTTCTAGCATTGGGGCACACGTCATCGAGCGCTGCAACAGGCATTTTATTTGGTTCAGTTTTAGGAATTAGTCATCGTGATTTGTATCTATTGTTGATGCTGGCTGCGGTTGTCTTAGTAACACTGTTATTTAATTACCGAACACTACGTCAGTTGTCTTTTGATGAACAGGGGATGTTCATGCAAACACAACGACAACAAGGGGTACGTTATGTATTTCTTGTCATGATTGCTTTGTCTGTTAGTATTTCATCTCAATTGGTAGGTTCGCTGTTAATATTTGTTTTGGTCACTTTACCAGCCGCCAGTGCAAAATACTATGCCACCACTACCGTACAACTAATGGGAATGGCAATCATTTTTGCGTTGTTTGGAACTTGGGTGGGTTTGAGTATCGCCTATCTAACAGAACTGCCCACAAGTTTTTTTATCGCAATTATTGAGGTCTTGATCTATTTAGGATCTGTATGGCAGTTTAAACGGAAGGCTTAATTTCCGAACTATTACTGGAAAACAATGCTATAATTATAGGTAATTATTAATAAAATTCAAGGAGGAAACGGACTAGTCTAGTACTTGAGTCCGTCACATATTATGAAAACACGTCGCTCAGATCGTTTGGTCGATATGGCGCGCTACATGCTTGAGCGCCCACGCAAGCTAATCTCACTATCTTATTTTGCTAAACGCTATGAATCTGCTAAGTCATCTATTTCTGAGGATTTATCCATTCTTAAAAGGACTTTTCAAGAGCGAGGCACTGGTTTGCTTGAAACAGTGCCTGGTGCTGCCGGAGGAGCACGTTTTGTGCCTTCAATGTCTGAAGCAGAAGCTAAAACATTTATTGAAGAAATAAGACAATTGGTCAACGATGAAACACGTGTTTTGCCTGGTGGGTATGTGTATTTGTCTGATTTGTTGGGAAGACCAGACATTCTACGTCAAGCTGGTCGTTTGATTGCGACACAGTATCTTCGCGATGATATTGATGCTGTTATGACAGCAGCCACAAAGGGTGTGCCACTAGCTCAAGCGGTTGCTGAACAGCTTAATGTACCATTTGTGATTGTGCGTGATGATGCCAAAGTTACGGAAGGACCAACAGTTTCTGTTAATTATTTGACTGGTTCTTCAAAGCGGGTTGAAAAAATGGAATTATCTCGTCGCTCGCTCAGAACTGGTTCGCGTGTTTTGGTGGTTGATGACTTCATGAAAGCCGGTGGAACAATTCAAGGGATGCAGACATTGGTCGGAGAATTCGACGGCACAGTTGTTGGTACAGCTGTTTTTGCTGAAGGTCGCTCAACTACAAGATTGTTAGATCATTTTACGTCATTATTGCATGTTGATACTAATCTAAAAAATGGCGACCCAATTCTAGTAACGGCGGGTAACTATTTAGAAGAAATCTATAGTCATAAGGATTAATTTGAACATGAGTAAAGATGAGATTAATGTACTAATACTAGCTGCTGGACAAGGTTCACGTATGAAATCTACCACGCCCAAAGTATTGCATCGGGTGGCAGGACAGACGATGATTGATTGGGTACTTGAGTCTGTCTCAGGACTGCATGCTAGTCAATTAATAACAGTAATTGGTGTCGGTGCGCAGCGCGTGCAAGAACATGTTGGTAATCGTAGTAAATTTGTTTTGCAAACGGAGCAATTGGGTACGGGTCACGCAGTGCAACAAGCACAAACAGAATTAAGAGATAGTGACGGTGTGACATTAATTATGTCAGGTGATACACCGCTGTTTCGTCGCGAAACGCTCTCAGAATTGGTCGTCGAGCATCAGCATAGCAATAATGCCGTGACCGTATTGACGGCAATTGCAGATGATCCAACTGGCTACGGCCGAATCGTGCGTGGTGATGACAATACTGTTGTTAAAATTGTTGAACAAAAAGATGCCAGTGTAACAGAACGACATATTAAAGAAATTAACACTGGTGTTTATGTTTTTAACAATCAATTATTGTTTGATGCTTTGTCAAAAGTAAAAAATAATAACGCCCAAGGGGAATATTATTTACCAGACACATTAGACATTTTGCGACATGATGGTCAGCAAATCGGCGCACACACTTTACATGATTTTACAGAGTCATTGGGTGTGAATGATCGTGTCGCTTTAGCTTCTGCTAATCAAATTATGCATGACCGTATTAATCATGATTTAATGGTTACAGGTGTTGAATTAATTGATCCTACGAGTACTTACATTGATAAAACAGTGAAAATTGCTGCAGATACAGTGATAGAGGGTGGCGTGACAATTCTAGGAGACACAGTTATTGGAACGCGGAACCTAATTACCCAAGGGTCACGAATTGAAAATAGCATTACTGGTGACAGTAATGTCATTACTGCCTCTCATTTGGAATCAGCGCGATTGGCAAATGGTGTTACTATTGGGCCATACGCTCATTTAAGACCACAAGCTGATTTGGCTGACAATGTTCATGTCGGTAACTTCGTTGAAGTGAAAGATGCTAAATTAGGACGCGGTACAAAGTCCGGTCATTTAACGTATATTGGCAATGCCACAGTTGGTGAAGATGTCAACATTGGTGCAGGAACAGTTTTTGTCAACTATGATGGTGTCAATAAGTTCTACACGTCAGTGGGAAATCATGCATTTATTGGATCAAACACAAAAATAGTAGCGCCTGTAACGATAGCCGATGAGGCGATTACTGCAGCGGGTTCAACAATTACAGAAGATGTCCCAAAACATGCAATGGCTATTGCGCGTGAAAGGCAGACGAATAAAGCTGATTTTTGGGCACGCATGCCACACAAACAATAAAAAAGAGCTCATGAGCTCTTTTTTATTTGAAATACTCCCTCAAAATATAAACTTTTGTGATTATTAGGTAATACATGAAGATAATTGAAGTATCTCGTTTTGACATAAAATGAATTTTAATCAGTAAATTGAGTAGATATGTTAATATTATACATGAGGAAATTTTATGCAAATAACAGGTGAACGTGCGTTGGCTAACATTGCTGATGCAACATTTTATAACAAATCAATAACTGTCGAAGATGGACAAACTGTGCCAATTGATGAGCTTATGAGCGAGTTAGCTCAGCATGTAGCTGATGAAAACTTTATGCAAATTACACTTAACATTAATGGCGGGATCGAAGCAGCTGGGACAACACTAAGTGTTGAAACAAATGTTATCAACTTACCTTTGCGTTATCAAAATCAGTTACGAAAAATGATTTTGCCAGACAGTGAAGCACTTGGTGTTAATCTATACATGATTGCTGAAAATCCATTTGTTAGTCAGTCAAAACTGAAAATTGCGTTAGTGAGTTCGGTTTCAACTTATGAGGATGATACTGACAGTGCACAGGCAAAGATTGCAAGTTGGTTTGATGAACAGTTAGCACATATTGTCTCAGAGCAAGCATCTGCAGAAACAGAAGCCCAAGCTGATGTTGAAATATAAACGGTGTCAGTCCACTATGGCGACTTCAGCCACAACTCGTCCAGTTTGCTCATTGTGACGATAAGTAAAGTCGAGAATATGATCGGCAACATTAAATTTTACACTGATAAGTTGCCCAAGGCTGTATGTCTCAATCACATAAGCAGCTAATGCTTTTTTGTCTTTGAAATCAGTATTTGAAACGAACAAATCATCTAAACTAGTGTTTTTAGGTGCAATGTGATGGTGGATGAAATGTTGCGTTATTTTAGTTATTTTTATCATGCCTATAAGTATAACGATTTCATAACTAACTGTAAATATTGCAGCATTAAGGACTTAAGATGATCATCTTAAGTTGACTATCATGAACATATTTGGTATCATTGAATTATGCGATGAGTCGAAGCGCTTGAAGAATTAGCGCCGAAGGCGGTCTGCCGTGTTAAGTCACAAATCTCGTATAGATGCAGATGATGAGTGTGTTGTGGAACTATCTCATCTCACCATGACTAACAGTGTTAACACTGAGGTGACGCGACTTTATTATTAGTGTGACAACTAGTAATCGCCCGTCAGAGCGCATCTGGCATGCCAAACTAAACAACTAGCCTTCAGGTTAGTTGTTTTTTTATGCATTTTTTCAGGTATAATTATTATATATAATCACTATGCACAATCGAGAGGTACCATGTCAGAAACAAATAATAAATATTTAACAGTAGCAGCGCTTTCTGCGTATTTAAAACGCAAGTTTGATGCGGATCCTTATCTCGCAAAAGTCTATGTTACAGGTGAGATTTCCAACATGGGACGACGACGTGGCCCGCATCTCTATTTCTCAATCAAAGATTCTGAGGGGAATGCGGTCATCAGTGCTTCCATGTTTGGTTATCAGAAGCGAATCAAATTTCAGCCTGAAGAGGGCATGAAAATTAACGCTGTGGGTCGTGTGGAACTTTATGAACCACGTGGTTCGTATTCCTTAATTTTGGAGTCAATGTCACCAGACGGTGTGGGAGAATTATTTTTAGCCTATGAACAATTGAAGAAACGATTGCAGGCAGAAGGATTATTTGATTTACCTAAAAAAGATATTCCATTATTTCCTAAAAAAATAGCAGTCGTCACATCACCGACTGGTGCAGTTATTGAAGACATTGCCCGTACAGTACAACGTCGATTTCCCACAGCACAAGTTATTTTATTTCCAGCAGTAGTGCAGGGAGATAAAGCTGCGCCAACAATTATTCGGCAGCTTAACAGAATTGATGATATGGCATTTGACACTATTATTGTGGGTCGTGGTGGTGGTTCCATTGAGGATTTGTGGGCCTTTAATGATGAACAGCTAGCACGTACTATTGCCGCACTTAAAACACCAGTTATTAGTTCTGTTGGACACGAGACAGATAATACGCTGGCTGACTTTGTGGCAGATCGCCGTGCGGCAACACCGACAGCGGCGGCTGAACTATCAACGCCCATTACACTTGCACAAATACAATCTCGATTACAAGAATTACAAGTACGCCAGTTGACAAGAATACAGCAAATCATCACCACCCAAAAGCAACGTTTAACTAGGATGACTGATCATGTCCTTTTCAAACAACCAGATCGATTATATACAGGATATAATCAACGTGTCGATCAAGCAGCTAGGTCATTAGTGCGACTCACGCATCAACGACTAACTAATGCACAACACGACTACACCACGATTGTGCAAAGACAGCAACAACTTCAAAAACATTTATTGCAACCGGCCCAAGAAAGGTTGCAGCTATTGAGTGCCAAGTTAGATCTTGTAAGCCCATTGAAAATTTTGACGCGTGGTTATACGATTGTGACTCAAAATGAAAAAGTAGTTCGGAGTGTAACGTTATTAGATAAAAACGATGAAATCAATGTACGCTTTGCTGACGGTAGTGTAGTTGCAAATATAACAGGAGTAAAACATGAGTGAACAATTGACATTTGAAGAAAAATTACAACAATTAGAAACAATCGTAAGTCAACTAGAAAAAGGTGATCGACCATTAGAAACTGCCTTGGTTGATTTTCAAACTGGTGTTGGTTTGGTTAAAGATTTGCAAAAAACGCTAAAAAATGCTGAAGAAACATTAGCTAAAGTAATGGATGATAATGGGGAATTATCGGATTTGGAATTAACAAATGACTAATTTAAAGGGATTTCAAAATGAATGGTTGCCAAAAATTAATGCGCAACTGGAAAATGACTTATCTCAAGCTAGCTCAGATGATGATTTAGTTGCGATGATGAAATATGCTGTGTTGAATGGTGGCAAACGTTTGAGACCATTAATAACCTTGATTGTTATAGATAGCTTTGAACAATTGATAACACCTAGCCAACTCAAAATTGCGACGGCAGTGGAATGGGTTCACTCATATTCATTAGTGCATGATGATCTACCGGCAATGGATAATGATTTGATAAGACGAGGTAAACCTAGTGTGCATGCCTTGTATGGCGAGGCAAATGCTATTTTGGTAGGGGATGCTTTGTTAACAGGTGCATTCAGCGTCATTCCGCGGGCGTTGACAGTGTCTGGCGCACCCACGATGGCGTCAATTGTGTCAATTACGCAGTATTTATCGGAAGCGGCAGGGGCAGATGGTATGGTGCTTGGCCAAATACATGATATGCAAAATCATGATGGTGCTGAGAGTGATTTTGACCAAGAAAGTCTATTATCATTAATTTATCAACCTAAAACCGCGGCTTTATTGCGTTACGCTGCGCAAGCAGGCGCGCTTTTGGTTAAAGGTAGCGCAAATGATGAGACTTTTAATCCTGACTTAGTAACGAAAATAGCTGACTTTGGAGAAAAGCTTGGATTGGCCTTTCAAATTCAGGATGATCTGGATGATTTTCAGCAAGATACAACTGAATCAGTCAATGCGTTACCACATCTAGTAGGTGTTAACGCAGCTGAGAGAATACGCGATAATTATCTGAATGATGCCCAGACGATTTTGAATGACATTGCACGGGAGAATCATCGTTTTCACCCAGAGTTGTTATCAGAATTAATCACTTTTATTGGAGATAAATCATGAGTGTTGATAAAGAACGTGTCGATGTATTATTAGTCCAACAAGGCCTCTTTGAGTCGCGCGAACAGGCAAAGCGTGCTGTTATGGCTGGCGAAATTCTTGGCGAAAATGAAGAACGTTTAGATAAAGCTGGACAAAAAATACCAGTGACAACTGAATTACATTTTAAGGGTGAGAAACTCAAGTATGTATCCCGAGGTGGTCTAAAATTAGAAAAAGCTTTGAACACCTATGAATTATCTGTAAAAGATAAGATTGTATTGGATATCGGTTCATCAACTGGTGGTTTCACGGATGTTGCGTTGCAAAATGGCGCTAAATTAGTTTATGCTTTGGACGTTGGTACAAATCAGTTGGTGTGGAAATTACGTCGTGATGCGCGTGTTAAAGTAATGGAGAATACCAACTTTCGTTATGCCAAACTAACTGATTTTACATTTGGGCAACCAACTTTTGCTACAATTGACGTTTCCTTTATTTCGTTGGGACTCATTTTACCACCTCTTGCTGACATTATTGCGAAGAACGGTCATGTTGTCGCACTCATTAAACCGCAATTTGAGGCTGGCCGTGAGCACGTGGGCAAAAATGGTATTATCAAGGACCCAGCAGTTCATCGCGAAGTGTTAAATCAGACAATTAACATGATGGTGCGTGAAGGATTTGCAGTTGAACAATTGACTTTTTCACCAATTAAGGGTGGTCAGGGAAATATCGAGTTTTTAGCTGTATTACAACGCGTAGAAGACCCAAAGATAGCTGATGATATTGATGTTGATCAACTGTTGACATCAACCTACCAACAGCTAAATCACACAGGAGATGCCAATGAATAAAAAAGCTCGCCAAAAAGCATTGGTTCAACTCATTCAAGAACATGCTATCGGTCGTCAAGAGGATATTGTTGCTCACTTTGAAACGTTAGGAGAAATGGTCACACAAGCGACTATTTCGCGTGATATTAATGAATTAGGGTTGATTAAGGTGCCAAATTCACATGGTGGTTTTTTATATCACTTGCCGAAACAAGATGATCGTCCTCATTTGCAACGATTACGTCGTATACTACAACAAGCTTTTTTAAGCCAAAGTGCGCAGCGTGGCATGGTCATGATAAAAGTACAACCCGGAAATGGCCAGTTGGTAGCCAATTTATTTGAACAGGTTCAGTTTCCAGAAATATTTGGAACTTTAAGCGATGATGGTTCTGTCCTCGTATTATTAAAGGACGGGGTGCCATCAATCCAAGTTACCAGCATGGTTCAAAAATTATTAGAAAAATAGTAGAAAGGAAATGTATCATCGATACAAATTAACTTATGCTAGAAGATCTTATTATTGAAAATTTTGCCATTATAGAAAAAATTGAATTACAGTTTGAGACTGGTATGAGTGTTTTGACCGGCGAAACAGGCGCCGGAAAATCAATTATTATTGATGCGCTGTCAATGCTAACCGGTGGCCGAGCAAGCTCTGAGATGGTGAGACATGGAAGTAAAAAAGCCACCTTACAAGCTGTATTTAGCTTGCCAAATAACGAACAGCTATACAAACTATTGACTGAAGCGGGCATTGATTTTGATGATAATGAATTAATTATTTATCGAGAATTAACGCAAAATGGTCGTAGCACGATTCGCGTTAACAGTGTTCTTGTCAACTTAAAAACATTGGCAATGATTGGTAGCTTTTTAGTTGATATCCAAGGTCAAAATGATACACAACAGTTGCTCAATCAAGATGAACATTTGCCATTATTGGATGCATTTGGCGGCGAAAAATTGTCTCAAGTACGATCAGATTATGGCCACACTTTTCAGGAGTTCAGAACAATTACGACGCGTATTCGAAAAATACAATCATCACAGCGTGAAATTACACAACGACTCGATTTATTAAAATTTCAACAAGATGAACTCCATGAAGCAAATCTACAACCTGATGAAGAAAATCAATTACTTGATTCACGAGGTAAATTGAACAATTTCAAAAAAATAGCCGATCATTTACAAAATGTTCAAACTGCACTTAATGACGAACAAGGTGGTGCAGTTGATTTATTGGCGGAAGCAATGCAACAGTTACAGGCTATTTCGGCATATGATGCTGTCTATGCAGAGCTATCTGAAACTATTTCAGATGCTTATTATACTGCACAAGAAGTTGCACGAGATGTGACAGAACAATTTAATGATTTAACTTATGATGAGTCTGAATTAATTCGGATAGATGATCGTTTGCAACTCATTCACACACTTGAGCGTAAATATGGTGCTACTGTCAGTGATGTGTTAGCATTTCAAGATAAAATTGAACAAGAACTAAGTGTTGTGAACGATGACGGTTACAATGTGGAACAATTGCAGATTAAACAAAATGATTTGCGCCAGGTCTTAAGACAGAAGGCAATAAAGCTTCACGAAGTTCGTCAGCAAACAGCCCGTCGATTAGAGCATGATGTCAACCAACAGTTACAAGATTTATTAATGAATGGGGCAGAATTTGCGGTTCATTTTGAGCCGATTGAAGGTTTTATTGCCTCTGGGAGTGACAAGGTTGCTTTTTATGTTCAAACCAATAAAGGCGAAGGCATGGCACCACTGGTCAAAATTGCATCTGGTGGTGAAGCTGCGCGGTTAATGCTAGCGTTGAAAACAACATTTACAAAACAACAGCGAATTGTTTCGATTGTATTTGACGAAGCTGATACCGGTGTTTCTGGTCGTGTTGCACAAGCCATTGCCAAGAAAATGCAAACAATTGCTCAAGGTTCACAAGTGTTAGCAATTACCCATTTGCCACAGGTAGCAGCGGCTGCAACTCACCATTTTTTGATTGCAAAAACAACAGAACAAAATCGCACGATTACACAGGTGACACCGCTCGATGAAGAGGGACGTATACATGCCATCGCAATGATGCTATCGGGAGATAACGTGACTGATACTGCCTTGGCTAATGCGCGCGACTTACGAGAGAAAATCTCAAATTAATTTTGGTAGCTGTCACATGAATTGAAAATAAAATATGAAAAAAGACCACCCTGTTAGATCTATTCATCTAACAGGGTGGTCTTTTAAATCGTTGTTAACTAGCAATAATAAGTAGGAAAGCAATGAAAATGACTGCTAAAATGTACATTAGTGGGTGAACTTTCTTAGCACGACCAGTTGCGATCATTGTAATAGGGTATAAGATAAATCCTAGTGCAATACCATCTGAAATCGAGTAAGTCAGTGGCATACCAATGACAATCAGAAATGCTGGTGCAGCAATCGCTAAGTCTTCCCAATCAATTTCTCTCAAATTTTCAGCCATTAACACACCGACAACAACCAAGGCTGGCGCAGTGACTTGTGAAGTGACCACAGAAAGCAATGGCGAAAATAGCAATGCAAACAAGAAAAATATGCCTGTAAATACAGATGTTAAACCTGATCGACCGCCTACGGCAATTCCGGCAGACGATTCAACATATGCTGAGGTAGGTGAGGTCCCAATGACTGCACCCACCGTCATACCAACGGCATCCGCCATTAAAGCACGACCAACGCGAGGCATTTTGTTATTTTCCATAAAGCCGGCTTGCGTTGCTAAACCAATCATTGTGCCGGCTGTGTCGAAAAATGTCACGAGTAGAAAAGTGATGACGACAGTAATTAACTGAATTGAATTGATATCACCAATATGCATGACACCTTCACCAAAAGTTGGTGCCAAAGATGGTGCTGGTGAGATAATAGCTGATGGTAATTTGATTAAGCCAGTTAAAATACCTGCAATTGAAGTTATAATCATACCAAAGAAAATTGCCGCAGGTGTTTTGCGACTCATTAAGACAAAAGTAACAATGATGCCAAAAATTGATAGCAATGATGTAGGTGCGGTCAAATGGCCTAAAGCAACCATAGTATCTTTATTGGCAACGATTAATCCAGCATCATGTAAACCAATAAAGGCAATGAACAGTCCAATACCAGAGGCAATGGCTAATTTTAGGTTTTTGGGAATAATATTAATAATTTTCTCGCGAATCTTGAATAATGTCAAAATAACAAAGATGATTGCTGCAACAAAGACACCTGCCATTGCAGTTTGCCATTTAATGCCCATACCAATTACAACTGAATAAGCAAAGAAGGCATTGACACCTAACCCGGGTGCTATTGCAATTGGATAAAGTGCAACAACACCCATGAAAATAGTTGCCACGGCTGACGCAATAGCAGTAGCTGTGAAAACTGCGCCTTTATCCATACCTGCAGCCCCCAAAACAGTGGGGTTGACGAATAAAATATAGGCCATGGACGCAAAAGTAGTGAGACCTGCGATGAATTCAGTACGGAAATTCGTATTGAGTTCATCAAACTTGAAATAATGTGCAATCGTTGACATGATTGCCTCCCAAATAATTAGTTACGTAAAACGTACTGTCTTATTCTAGCAGTCATTAGCGCACAATTAAAGTGTAAAAGACCATGAAATAATAAAAAAATCGCAACATTCTAAATAGAAAACAAATGAAAGCGCTTTTAAAACGAATGTTGTCAATTTATTGTTCGGAAATGATGATTTTTGTTTGTTGCTTTAAATTTTTAACGATTTTGCGATAGGCTGGAATCATAACGACCAGTGAACCCACCCAAGCCAAAACGTTTGCGAGACTAGCACCAAAGAAGCCAAATGGTCCTACTAGAACAACGGCGGCTACGGTGCGCATAATTAATTCTGCAATACCAGCGTAGGTGGGAGTTTTTGCATCGTTCAGGCCTTGCAATACATAGCGGATAATAAATAAAGCCGAGAGGATGTAATAAAAGGCACCATTTGCCCAGAAATATTGTTGCGCTAAGTTCAAAACTTCATGTTGCCCTGAACCAACAAACAACATTACTGCGAGATCACCAAATAGAATTTCAATGATACCCATGAACAGACCAAATCCCATACTCATGACTAAAGCTTGTTTAACACCAATTAAAATACGGTCAAACTGTCTAGCGCCGTAATTTTGAGCTGCAAAAGTTGCCATTGTAATACCAAAAGACATGAGCGGCAGCGTGGCTACTTGATCAATGCGCTGTGCGGCAGTTGTTGCGGCAACAGCATCTGTTCCCAAAGTATTGAGAGCACCTTGTAGTACGAGCGCGCCAATTGCAATGATGGAACTTTGAAAGCCCATGGGCAATCCTGCATGAAGATGAATACGAATATCTTTACTGTCCCACTTGAGATCAGAGCGTGTAACTTGTAGTAGTGGTGAGTACTTATAGATATGCCAAAAGCTAAATACCGTAGAAATTAATTGTGCTAAAACGGTAGCTAGTGCTGCGCCACCGACACCTAATTTAAGCCCCAAAATAAACCACAATTCTAAAATAATGTTAGCAACCATGCCAATAATTAGATAGATGAGAGGGGAACGCGAGTCGCCGACAGCGCGCAATGCGTTGGCAGTAACGTTATAGCCCATTGTGGCAAAAATACCTGCCAAAATAATAGCAACAAAAACAAAAGCTTGGTTCAAAATTTCTGCAGGCGTTTGCATTAACTTGAGTAAGGGATAAACAATCACCAAACTAGTAATAGTCACTACCACAGTTGTAATACCTGAAACTAGTAAAGTTGATGCCATGCTTTTTCGAACGCCAGCAATATCACGAGCCCCATAGCGTTGTGCTGTAATAATTGATAAACCAGCTGTGAATCCTTGTACGAATCCTAATATTAAAAACATGATTGAGCCAGTGGCACCAACGGCGGCTAAGGCTTTAACACCAAGTGTTTGACCAACAATTAGTGTGTCAGAAAAATTATAGAGTTGTTGAAACAGATTTCCAATAACCAAAGGAATTGTAAAAAATAAAATTTGTTTAGCTGGTGAGCCCTGTGTTAGATCTCTCATTCTAAATCACTCCAAAAAATTGATATATGTTCTGAATATCTATTCTAACGGAATCATTGTTTATTAGCTAGCATTTTGCACGTTGTTTTTTAATTTTTAACAGTGTTTATTTTACATTAAAAATAGATATAATATCAAAGGTTGAGCTTGGTAATATGGATAGCTGTGTAGCGACGTCAACTTAAAAACGTTATAATATAGAAAGCGCATAAAAAGGAGTTCAGGATGGTAGCTAAATTAGTGCTGGTACGCCACGGAGAATCAACGGCTAATCGTGATAATGAATTTACCGGTTGGACGGATGTACCACTAACTGAAAAAGGAAAACGTCAGGCACATCAAGTGGGGCATGTTCTGTCTCGTTATGATTTGACATTTGATAGTGTCTATACTTCTTATTTACAGCGAGCAATTATTACAGCTTATATCATCATGGATGAAATGCAGCAGGCGTGGGTACCGATTAACAAAACTTGGCGTTTGAATGAACGCCATTATGGTGCCTTACGTGGACTTAACAAAGACGCTGCGCGTGAAAAGTACGGTGTTAATCAGGTTGCTCTATGGCGGCGAAGCTATACGGCTGTTCCGCCACTATTAGAAAAAGTTAGTCCGAATCGCCGTTATCCAATAAATATCGAACCTCGCGGTGAAAGTTTGAAAATGGCTAGTGACCGCTTAATTCCTTACTGGACTTCCGAAATATTGCCACAACTTAAAAATGGTGAAAATGTTTTGATGGTAGCGCATGGTAGTACTTTACGAGCGCTGATTAAATATATTGAGCACATTAGTGACGACGATATTGATGGCTTAGAAATTGGTAATGGTGAGCCAATATTATATGAATATGAAACGAATTTTAGTGAAAGGCATTATCTCAAATGAAAACAGCAACATGGGAACGAATTAAAAAGTATACAGAATTACAAGGCACGTCTGGGCAAGAACACGCAATTAGAAAAGCGTTTCGAGCAGAATTGGCAACATTGGTTGACGAAATAGCGCAAGAAGGATTGGGCGGCATATACGGTGTTAAAAAAGGTGAAGGACCACGAGTTATGTTTGCGGCTCATTTAGATGAAGTCGGATTCATTGTAACTGAAATCCTGCCATCTGGTGCTCTAAAAGTTGCTGCAGTTGGTGGCTGGAATCCAGCAGTGATTAGTTCTCAACGTTTTACGCTGTTTACTGTCAAGGGACAATATCCGGTTGTTTCTAGTTCAGTATCGCCACATTTATTGCGTGGCAGTGCCAATGGTCCACAATTACCAACGGTTGATGATATTTTATTCGATGCTGGGTTTGTTGACGACAATGAAGCATTAGCGTTTGGTGTCCGCCCAGGTGATTTTATCGTACCACGTGTTGAGACAGTTATGGCTGCGAATCATAAACGAGTGATGTCAAAGTCATGGGATAATCGGTTTGGTGTGGTAACAGTTTTGGAGGCCTTGGAAGACTTAAGAAGTGTTCAGACACCAAACACATTAATTATGGGCGCAGATGTACAAGAAGAAGTTGGCCTGCGAGGCGCCCACGGTGCCGTTAATTTGATGAAGCCAGACATTTTCTTTGCAGTTGATTCTAGTGCTGCTGACGATGTAGCAGGTTCATTGGGACATCAGGGTGTATTGGATCAAGGGACTTTGTTACGGGTGTTTGATCCAACAGTTGTTATGCCACTGCGGTTAAAAGAGTTTTTGCTCTCTACTGCTGAAGACAATCACATTCCATATCAGTATTTTGTTTCTAAAGGTGGGACAGATGCAGCAGCTGCACAAAGCGAATTAAGCGGTATACCATCAGTTGCCTTGGGTGTCGCCTCACGATATATTCACACACATCAAACAGTATGGTCAATTAAAGATTTTGAAGCAGCTAAAGCGTTTGTTGTTGCAATAGCTCAAAATCTAGATGCAACTAACATGAAGACAATTATGGGCGATTGATGTTTAAAAAATTAAGACAATTAGATTATTGGATTGCTGTCCCATTTGGTATTTTAAGTGCGTTAGGTGTCGTGATGGTTTTTTCAGCGAGCTTAACTAATTCAGCAATGCTTAATTTTTATAAGCAATTAGTTTTTGTTATTATTGGCTGGATTGGTGCGTTTACATTATTTCATCTTAATCTTAATAATTGGCGTAGACCACAGTGGCTTAAAATACTGATGTATGGCATTATTGCGTTACTTGTCGTAGCTCGTATCATGCCAGCAGTCAATGGTGCGCACGGTTGGATTCCTTTAGGTTTTATGACATTACAACCGGCTGAATTTCTGAAACTGATTTTAATTTTATATTGTGCCCATATTCTGACACGAGTGGCTTGGCAAGCAGGGGTGAAAATTTCACGTCAGCCGTTAGCTCAGCTGAAAATATGGGGGCCACCTGTGCTATCTTTGATTTTGTTATTTTTTATGCCGGATAATGGTAATATGCTCATTGCGATTGCAATCGTTTTTGTGATGGTCTTAGCGTCCGGTGTTTCTCGGAAAATAATGGTTGTCTGGTTCATTGCTATCAGCGCGCTATTTGCGCTGTTGCAACCAATTATTAATCTTGTTAATAAAGTATTTCATCTTACTGGTAGCACGCATTACAGTATTTTGCGTCTAATTAATTTCGTAAATCCTTGGGCAGACCCAGATCAAAGTCGACAACTTTTGTATGGTTATTATGCTATTGCTCATGGGGGACTATTTGGCGTAGGATTGGGTAATTCACTCATTAAACCTTACTTACCTGAGTCAAACACCGACTTTATTATGGCTGTGATGACAGAAGAATTAGGGGCTGTTGTTACCGTTATTGTATTGATGTTAATTCTGATATTGGTAACGCGACTGATTCTCTTGGGTATTCGCCAAAAAAATCAGTATCAACGTTTGATTCTTTACGGTGTGGCAATGCTGTTATTTGTACAAGCATTCGTTAATTTAGGTGGTGTGATTGGTGTTTTGCCAATTACCGGAGTGGTTTTTCCTTTCATTTCTGGTGGTGGATCGTCTTATATTGCCTTTAGTGCAGCTATCGGGCTCACACTTAATATTGCTGCCCATCAGAAAAAGGCAATCGACATTCATCCAAATGATATGGTTGCTAGAAAGGATTATCAATGACATTTCAAATACAAGCTCGACGTGCTGTTTATGTTTATTTAAGCCATGTACGTCACGCACAACAACTTAAAAAGTTTGGCCAAATTACCTATGTTTCGAGAAAGATGTCTTTTGTCGGACTATATTTGAATGAAGAAAATGTTACTGAAGTTGTCAGTAAGTTACAACAATACCAATTTGTGAAGCATGTTGTTACGTCACCACGGCCAGATATTGATCCTGAACTAGGTGATATGCATGATGATATTTTCTTTGAAAATTATGATGAGGGAGGAATCACGGATGACGCACAACCAGTCCGTGACTGATAAATTATGCGAGTAATTTCAGGTAATTTTCGTGGCACACGACTAGATGCGGTTAGTGGTGATAAAACAAGACCCACAACAGATAAAGTCAAAGAGGCGATGTTTAGCATGTTGATGCCTTACCTAGATGAAGGGGAAGTTTTAGATCTGTATGCTGGTACTGGTGGATTAAGTATTGAAGCAGTATCACGTGGGATGACACATGCCACATTAGTTGACCGTCAGTATCAGGCTATCAAGATTATGACTGACAATGTCAAAAAAACACACCATGAAAATCAATTCACAATCTTAAAATTGCCAGCTCAACAAGCGCTGTCAAAATTTGATACTGAAAATAAACAATTTGATTTAGTTTTTTTGGATCCACCTTATGCCAAAGAAACGATTGCGTCTGATATGGCAAAAATGGTTGAGATGGGATTACTTAATACGGGTGCTGTTATTTTAGCTGAAAGCAATGATGCGGCCAACTTGCCAGAAGCAGATAAAAAGTTTAGAATTATTCAACAAAAGCATTATGGTATTACCGTCGTGACAATCTATCAATATGAGGGATAAGATATGAGTATCGCACTGTTTCCAGGTAGTTTTGATCCATTAACGAATGGACATTTGAACATCATTACAAGAGCAAGTTATTTATTTGAAAAAGTTGTCGTAGGAGTTGGCAACAATACTAGTAAGTCAGCATTGTTCACACCAGCAGAAAAAAAAGCCTTGATTACCGAGGCGGTCAAAGATTTACCCAATGTTGAAGTGGCTATTATGTCTGGATTAACGGTACAATTTATGGCTGAAATTGGTGCTAAATATATTGTTCGTGGTCTGCGTAATGGTAAAGATTTTGAGTATGAGCGTGACATTGCAGGTGTGAATAGTGCTTTAGCCGATGTCGAAACAGTGCTATTGTTAGCTAAGCCAGAAAACCAAAATATATCCAGCTCAATGGTCAAAGAGATTGGGAGTATGGGTGCCGAAAATATGGCAAAATTTGTGCCACCTGTTGTTGTGGCAGCTTTGAAGGAGCGACTGAATGCGCAAAAAGAATAAAATAATTGTTGCCGTCGTTTCTGTTCTAGTTTTAGCTGGTATTGTTGCCGGTGTGTGGCCATTGAATGGTTATATAGAGTCACCAGGTGAAGCAGATGATTTGTCTCGTTTTGTGACCATTGATGGCAAGAAAGATACAGCCAAAGGACAATATAGAATTACGTCGGTTTTCTTGACTCAAGCTAATGGTTTTAAGTTTTTACAAACCAAAATTAATCCGCATCTGTCATATGCAAGTGAAGCGGATGTGACAGGCGGTGAATCTTCTGCTACTTTCAGTAAAGTTCAGGATTTTTACATGCAAAGTGCGATAGCAAATGCTGAGCAAGTTGCTTTCAATAAAGCAAATAAGCCAATTACTACGCAATACCGTGGTATATATGTTTTGAGTGTATCAGACACATCACATTTCAAAAAAACGATCAAAGTTGGTGACACGATTACGGCAATTGATGGTCACCATTATGAAAATTCAGATGGTTTTATTAAGTATTTGGCTAATAAGAAAAAAGGCACAACCGTCACGGTTTCATATACGCGTGATGATAAAAGTGGTCAGGCAAAAGGCACCACAATCAAGCTTCCAGGTACCAAGACACCAGAATATCCTAACGGACGAGCTGGTATTGGCATTGTCCTAACTGACAACGTAGCTGTCACAACTACACCTAAAGTGAGTGTTGATCCTGGTCAAATCGGTGGACCATCTGGTGGTCTTATGTTCACGTTACAAATTTATGATCAGCTGACAGGTGATAAGTTGGCGAACGGTCGTAATATTTCTGGTACAGGTACAATGAACGCTAATGGTTATGTTGGCGAAATTGGCGGTATTGATAAGAAAATTATGGCTGCTAAGGCAGCAGGATCAACTGTTTTCTTTGCACCATACGTTAAACCCACTAAAGAATTGCTGAAATATGAAGAACAGCACAAAACCAATTACATGTTAGCACGTGATACAGCGAAAAAGTATGCACCAAAGTTGAAAGTTATTCCGGTTCAAACATTTGATGATGCTGTCAACTATCTTAAATCAGGTACAATTATCAAAACAACAGACAGTACTAATTAAAAGCTTAGTGTTCTTGGATGTTTACCAAGTTCATTAAGCTTTTTTATTTTGATTTAGTACTATAAAGTACGAGGTGAAAAATGTTAGATATATTCGACTTGATTAAGGGGAAAAGCACACTTGTTAAACAAATAGGTGCGGCCATTCTTATTATTGTGATAGGAGCAGTTTATTTACTGTGGCCACGACATGAACAGTCTGCGAAGGGAATTCAGAGCATTCCTAGCACTCAGACATCTCAGTCAATTCTGCACTCTGAGAGTCGAGAAAAATCGACGTGCAAACAAACATCAGCAGTTATTATGGTAGATGTCAAAGGTGCGGTTAATAAACCAGGTGTTTATCAGGTAGACACATCGGAAAGGGTACAAACTGCTATTTTAAAGGCTGGTGGTCAGCGGGCAGAAGCAGATATGAACCAGGTTAATTTGGCACAAAGATTGACTGATGGGCAGGTTTTGTATGTACCTGTTAAAGGAGAGCAAGTGCCGACAAACTATGGTACTGAGGCTTTGAGTTCAGGTCAAACTAAAATAGCTATTAATCTTAACACTGCAACTAAAGAAGAACTTCAAAACTTAGAAGGAATTGGCGAAAAGAAGGCTGATCAGATTCTTGATTATCGTCAGGAACATGGTGGGTTTAAATCGATTGAAGAGCTTAAATCAATTTCTGGTATTGGTGTAAAGCGTTTTGAAGCTATTAAAGATCAGCTGGCGATTTAATGAAAAATGCAAAGCTATTATTATTCTCGCTGATAGTGGCGGCTCTATCTGGGGTTATCTATCGACCATGTTTGGCAAGTTGGTCATTGTTTTTTGGTATTTTGATTATAATATTGTGGCAACGTCATGTACGTTTTTTTCTGATAGGCATTATTTTGATACTGCCTTTTATGATTTACTTTTTCAGTGATGTTACAGATTTGAAAAAGCAAGCAGCAATAGTCGACCAAAAAAACGTGCAATTAACAGGTATGATATTACCGGATAAT
This sequence comes from Leuconostoc falkenbergense, assembly GCF_014634805.1. Lineage (GTDB taxonomy): Bacteria > Bacillota > Bacilli > Lactobacillales > Lactobacillaceae > Leuconostoc > Leuconostoc falkenbergense. Next base: position 2,015 of record NZ_BMBS01000016.1, on the reverse strand, counting down.
GTTAGCATTGACGGTGATGGCTTAAGTGCGATTGCTACTTTAGATAATGGTATTATCGTTAAGTTGTATTGGACACTTCCTACTCAACAAATCAAGTGCGAGTGGCTCAAGCGTGTTAATGTTTTTAAGTTTAACGCGACAGGTGACCTTACACGTATTCGCTCAGCAACGAATTTTAATCAATTTGATTCGCAACAATTCTATGCAACAAAAAACATCACACACCAATTTAGTGTGACGTCTTGGCAGGTTGAAAATATAGTATCATCTGATATATTCAGTTGTATACGATATCAGCTTCATTCTTGGCACAGTCGGGCAATACATAACACTGATTTGTTGCCCAAGCCACTTCGTGAATATTCACAGGCATTGATTTTAGGCGTGACTCCACAAGCATTATATGATGATAACCCTGGTGTACAGACATTGGGATTAATTCATCTGTTTAGTGTTTCTGGGTTTCATGTATCATTTTTAATTATGATGATCATAGGTTTAGCAAAGCGGTTATGGATTCCACAAGAAGTTACGATTGTTTCCTTGTCGGGCATTTTAATTATTTATTTTATTTTTGCTGGCGAGCCATCTGTTTTGATACGCGCCATTGTTGCTGGTGAACTAATATTATGGCAAAAAATTCATTATAGTAAATTTAAATCGTATGATATTTGGGCGATTAGTTTATTAATTAGTTTGATTTTTTCACCGCAAATATTATTAACTTTGGGCGGACAACTTTCGTTTTTGCTCACTTTTTGTTTAGCTTTTGCAAAAAAATTATCTTTTTGGCAAACTAATCTTTTGATGAGCATCGTTAGTTTTCCTTTGATTATTCAGCAACAATTTACTTGGCATATATTGCAAACAGTTGTTAACATTTTGGCTATTCCTGTTTTTGGAACCATTATTGTACCATTAGTCATGTTAGGATATTTTGGACAGAGTTTCTCAATAATTGTAGATAGTGCCAATGCAATAATTCATTTTTTTGCAATGTTGATTGATTGGCTGGCAATTTTACCTGGTAATATTGTCATTGGAAAAATGCCAGAATGGATCGCAACATTATTAGTTGTGTTAGGCTTTTGCATGTTTTGTCGAGAGAAAATAATTGTTTCGCATGTGCGAATATTGTGGCTGCTATTATTAATATTGACGATTGTTAGCATCAGGAGACCATTCACGGGTGAATTTACGACGTTTGATATCGGTCAAGGTGACGCAGCTTTAATTCGAACACCATTTAACCATACGGTGACGATTATTGATACTGGGGGTCAGGTGATATTTGGTTCGAAACAATCCTGGCAAATCAAGCAATATGAAAGAACAAAAGGAGAAACTGTTATTGTTAATTATCTGCATAGCTTAGGAATTAATACGATTGATCATTTAGTATTAACACATCACGATCAAGACCACATTGGCGATGCTAAAGACATTTTACGTCTCATGCATGTCAAAAAAGTTTTGATGCCCGCAGGTATGCAATCGCAGCAAAGTTTTAAAACCCAAATTTTGCCATATCTAAAAAAAGCAAAGGTGATTGAGGTCACTGAAAAGAATCAAGTTAATGATTTACCGTTGAAAATATATCATCCTCTAACAGCAGGACAAGCTGCTAATGAAGATTCAGTTGCACTATACGGCGTTTTAGGTGGTATGAGCGTTCTAACTGCGGGGGATTTGGACAGGGCAGGTGAGCGATTACTTGCAGAAAGACATCCTGAAATGAAGGTTGATTTGATAAAACTAGGACATCATGGTTCCAAAACAGCGACCGATCCAATAACACTTTCCAAATGGCAACCAAGCATTGGCATTATTTCTGCTGGTAGAAATAATCGTTATCATCACCCACATCAGGAAACGTTAGATACATTGCAAAAAAACCAAATGTCAGTTTTTAATACCCAAATACATGGTATGATTAAGTATATGGTAGATTGTAAAATTAAACCGAACACTTGAATAAAAAAGCCGCAGCGCCTTTAATGGTAATTGTCTAAAAC
>NZ_BMBS01000015.1 GCF_014634805.1 Leuconostoc falkenbergense | reverse complement strand
TGTTTTAGACAATTACCATTAAAGGCGCTGCGGCTTTTTTATTCAAGTGTTCGGTTTAATTTTACAATCTACCATATTGATTTTATGTCAAGAATATTTTATGGAGCAAGGGACAATCGTTCGGCTTGGGGTTGACATCTGCCATTGCTCGCTAAGTTAACATAATATCATAAATTTAAAATTCTGATATGGCTAAAACGTTGCTATAAAGCGATTTAATAAAAATAAAAGGGCTTGACAAATTAAAATATTGAACGTATAATTTTAGATACGAAGATTAGGTCGCGAACGACGTCGTTTGCGACTTTTATTATTTGGAAAGGGGTGTGCATGGCGAGTAAAATTCCGCAATCATTCATTGATGAAGTACGGTCGAAAGTAAATATTGTTGATGTTATTGGTCAGTACACGCCGCTCGTCAAAAAAGGACGTCAATGGAATGGTTCGTGTCCATTCCACGAAGACAAGCATCCATCACTTTTTGTTGAGGAAAACAAACAAGTTTTTAATTGTTTTTCTTGCGGTCGCTCGGGTTCAGTTTTTTCCTTTATTATGGAGAAAGAAGGGCTATCTTATCCAGAGGCTATCCTGTTTTTGGCTGAGAGTGTTGACATGCCGATTGACAGTAGTATTTCAGCGACGGCCACGCACCAAGTAGATGCGACGACTCAAGCAATTTATCAATTGCACAATGATGCACAGAGATTATATCAGCACACGTTGCTTAATACGACCTCAGGAGAAGCCGCACTTCAGTATCTTCACGACAAACGTCATCTGACAGATGATATTATTAAAACATTTGGTATAGGCTTTGTACCTGACGATAATTTGTTGTTGAGTTACGCAAAAAATCAGAATCTATCGCCAGCGCTATTATCAGCCTCAGAATTATTCCTCACCAATAGTGCCGGAGAACAGCGTGACCGCTTTGCTGGTCGAATTGTCTGGCCAATTAAAACTGAGCGCGGTCAAGTGGTTGGATTTTCTGGTCGTGCGCTGGATAAAGACAATTCAATTAAATATATGAATAGTCCTGAGAGTCCTTTTTTTATGAAAGGGCGAATCTTATATAATTTTGATCGTGCGAAAAATGTCATCAGACAGACTGGCACAGCGATGATATTTGAAGGTTTCATGGACGTTATTTCAGCTGACATGGCTGATCAAAAAGTTGGTGTAGCGACTATGGGAACTGCGCTAACAAGCGATCATGTCCACCAATTAGCAAAAATTGCCAAACGAATTTTGCTGGTTTATGATGGTGATGATGCCGGACAGACAGCTGCACGACGGTCGATTGAGTTGATTACGAACAACACTAAATCACTTGAAATTGGCGTGGTGCATTTACCTGATAATCTTGATCCAGATGAAGTGCGGATTAAATTAGGGTTACCCCAGTTAGCACAATCTTTGACGCAAAGTATCCAAACGCCGATTGAATTTTTGGTTGATGATGCTAAACGTGATAAAAATTTGAGTAATCAATCACAATATTTGCAATTTTTAAAAGAAGTGATGATAATACTGGGTCGCGCTACGCCAGTAGAGCAAGATCTGCAGTTAACTCGAATTTCTAAAGAGTTCGGGACTTCTAAAGAAGCGTTGCAAGCGCAATTGGCACAAACACTTCAGCAGAAATCAAATCAGTCACAAGTGCAATCACAGCGTTTGACGACTAGGGATGATTTTTATGGCGAGCCGCCACAAGATAATTATTATGATCAACTTTATGAGGCTAACCCACAGTTTAAAAACACGGTTTCCAAGGTAGAGTTGGCTGAGCGTGCCTTAATTATGGCAATGATTAAAGATCCGCAAGTGATGCGTCGGGTTAAGTCTACTGCCGGTTTTGCATTTGTTCATTCAGATTATCAGTTATTAATGATGTTAGCTGAAGTTTATCAGCGAGATCATATTGGCAGTTTCGACATTGCAGAATTTATGGATTTTTTGCAAAAGCCAGAGCTGAACCAAAAAATAATGGCCATAGATCGTTTGTTTGGTGATTTGGAAGTTAAAGACGAAGCGGTTAGCGATTATTTACGTTTAATCATCAATGATGCCCCAAAAATGTCGAGAATTGACGAATTGCAACGACAAATTACCGTTGCAAAGCAACAACGTGATGACACGAAGCTAGTACAATTGACAACCGAATTGATTAACATTAAGAAGCAACAACAGTAATGGAACGCACGTTTAGTGTAAAAAGGAGTTAAGCATGACAACTGTTTCAAGTGCAAGCAAGATTTTAGATATCAAAGCATACCTAGATGAGAACAATATCGCTTACAATAGTCGCGCTAAGAAAGCTGAATTATTGGCTTTAGCACAAGGTAAGACACCTGAACAAGCTGCAGCAGCGGGCAAAGCGTCAAAGCCAAAGTCAGCCAAAAAATCTGGTCCACTTAAAAATCCAGAATATGATAAAGCCACAAAGGCATTGATTGCTGAGTTTAAGACTGCTAAGTCAATTACTTATGCTTATTTGTCAAAACGCTTGGCAGAGCCATTCAACTTAGATGAAGAAAACATCGAACGTTTGATGGAAAAGGTTGAAGATGCGGGCATTGCAATTGTTGATGACAATGGTGACCCAGCACCAGAAGTGTTGAAAGCCAAACAAAATAAGCCCTCAGCAGAGGAGTTAGCCGAAGCAGAAGAAACACCAGCCGGAATCAAAATCAATGACCCTGTTCGCATGTACCTCAAGGAAATCGGTCGTGTTAACCTCTTGAAAGGCGACGAAGAAATAGAAATCGCCAAGCGAATTGAAAATGGCGATGTTGAAGCCAAGCAAGAATTAGCCGAAGCTAACTTGCGTTTGGTTGTGTCGATTGCTAAGCGGTATGTCGGTCGTGGCATGCAATTCTTGGATTTAATTCAAGAAGGTAATATGGGTCTGATGAAAGCCGTTGACAAATTTGATTACACCAAGGGTTTCAAATTTTCAACTTATGCCACATGGTGGATTCGTCAGGCTATTACACGCGCTATCGCTGATCAGGCACGTACAATTCGTATTCCAGTTCACATGGTCGAAACAATTAATAAATTGATTCGTATTCAGCGTCAATTATTGCAAGATCTTGGACGTGAACCACTACCGGAAGAAATTGGTGCCGAAATGGATTTGACGGCCGACAAAGTTCGTGAAATTTTAAAAATCGCGCAAGAACCTGTTTCACTTGAAACACCTATTGGTGAAGAGGATGATTCACATTTGGGCGACTTCATTGAGGACAATGAAGCCGTTTCACCTGCTGATTCAGCTGCCTACGAAATGTTGCGTGAACAGTTGGAGTCAGTTTTGGACACATTAACTGATAGAGAAGAAAACGTGTTGCGTTTGCGCTTTGGCTTGGAAGATGGACGTACGCGCACGTTGGAAGAAGTAGGTCGTGTATTTGGTGTAACACGTGAACGTATTCGCCAAATCGAGGCTAAAGCTTTGAGAAAGTTGCGTCACCCAAGCCGTTCAAAGCAACTTAAAGATTTTATGGATGAAAGTACGAATTAATCAAGACACTCAATGATCGTTGATAAAGCATAGGAATCAACGTGACAATGAAAACAGCGGTTCATCTACCATCCCGCTCATCAAAACTAGGAGAATTTATCAATGCAAAAATCTATGACAGTTTCAGAATCAAGCCGTACGCGCAACATTACTATGGTAGCAATTGTCGCTGCTTTGTATGCAGCGATTACTATCGTTGTTGCACCAATAGGATTTGGTCCAGTTCAGTTACGCCTGTCCGAAGGGCTGAATCATTTATCAGCTTGGAACAAACGTTATGTACTAGCGCTTGGATCAGGTGTATTAATCGCTAATTTGGTTTCACCTTTAGGGTGGATTGATTGGGTATTTGGCACTTTAGGGACTGTTATTATGACGGCTATTACTTATTTATTAACAAAAAAAGTAAAAAGTGCGATTGTAAAAATTATTATTAGTTCTGCTGTGGTGTCAACTATCGGCATGGCTATTTTGGCTGCGGAATTTACGTTTGCTTTCAGCATTGGCGCAAGTGGTGCCTTTGCCTCTGGTGCAAAAGGCGGAATCTTTGCACAATGGTTGGCGTATTACATTAGCGTAGTACCCGGTGAACTTGTTTCATTAATTGTGGGTGGCATTATTATTTTTTCACTTAGTAAAATAGTTGATTTGAGTAAATAATGACAAAGACATATACAAATAAGAATATTTTGATTACCGGTGCCGCTTCTGGCATCGGTTTTTCTCAGATGATGAGTTATTTAACAAACGGTGCTCGTGTTATTGCAATCGATGAACAGCTCATAGACGTACAGCATGAAAGGCTAGTTACTTATCAACTCGATATCAGTCACCATGACGAGCTAATTGATTTACTAACCACTATTACAGATAAGGAAAGTATTGATATTTTAATCAATACGGCTGGTATTTTAGACAATTATCAACCTAGTTTGGAAACGGATTTTGAGAATTGGCAACATGTTCTAGACGTGAATGTTACGCCTATGTTTATTACAACTAATGCAGTGTTGCCCGGTATGATTGCAAGAGGTGGTGGGCACATTGTGAATATGGCTTCCATCGCAGGATTTTCCGCGGGTGGAGGTGGTGCTGCCTATACAACAAGCAAACACGCGATTATTGGTTATACCAAACAACTGGCATTTGACTATGCTCAAAAGGGTATTCACATTAACGCGATTGCTCCGGGAGCTATCAATACGCCGATGAATGCAGCGGACTTTGCCGGAGATGGCACAATGGCTAAACAAGTGGCTGAACAAACACCTGCAAAACGTTGGGCGATACCACAAGAAGTAGCTGATCTAACTTTATTTTTAACCAGTTCACAAGCTGACTATATCAATGGCGCAGTAGTGCCAATTGATGGTGGTTGGAGTTTAGGACATTAATAGATAAATTATGTTGTAGTCATTAAACCTTTCCAAATCCTAACGGGTTTGGTTTTTTTGTGTTCATACACATGATATGATAAAAGTCATAGTAATTCAAAAGAGCGAAATATGAGTAGGTGATGGTTGATGTGGCGAAGAATTAGAAGGTGGCTTTTCTGGTTGGTTGTTTCCTTATTAGTCATAATATTGACAACTTTGTTAGCATTTAGTTTGTCTCCAAGACCAAGTGCATATTTGATTAAACGTATGTTTGACGGGCCAGTAACGATTACGGATAAAAGTGCTTTTAAGTCGGCTTCTAAAAATGTCACGGTGACCGGTAATGTCGTTTATCCGTCTCATTATCAAAAAAACACTTTAGATATTTATCAACCAAAAGATGTAACAAAATCTAAAGCAACACTTGTCTGGGTTCACGGTGGTGGGTATGTGGGTGGTGACAAAAGTGGCATGAAGGAATTTGCCACAAAAATAGCTGCTGACGCCAAATTAACAGTCATTGCAATTAACTATCAGTTGGCGCCCACTGCGACTTATCCAAGCCAACTATATCAGTTAAATGACGCAATAAATTATCTAAAAAGTCAATCAAATTTGAATACATCCCAAATAATTGTTGGCGGTGACTCGGCCGGTGCACAAATTGCCCTGCAATATGCAGCATTGGCAACGAATAAAAGCTACGCCAAAAGTATGAAGTTTCAAACAGCTATCCCAAAAGATGCCGTTAAAGGCGCGATTTCATATTGTGGCCCAGTTAATCTCAAGCAAGTATTAGATCAAAAAAGTGATTCATTAATATTAAAATGGTTCGTTCATTCAGTTGCTTGGAGTGAATTAGGAACACGCCAATGGCAAAAGTCAGTTGAGCTAAAGCAAGCTTCTTTAGTTGATCATGTCACAACTGAATTTCCACCAACCTATATCACAGATGGTAATGCTTATTCTTTTCAAGACCAAGGCTTGGCGTTTGAAAAAAAATTACAACAATTAGGCGTGTTAGTGACGAGCCAATTTTTTAATCATACCAGTAAGTCCATCACACATGAATATCAATTTAATTATCAAACTAAAGCAGCCAAAAAGTGTTATCAGCAAACGCTAGCTTATATAGCCAGTGTTGAATAGTCAGCATGATCAATTGATGATCATGCTTTTTTGTGAATAATATTACATATTATTTGCATATAAAATCACAAGTTAAATACTTTTGTAATAATTTGAACGGTGTTATAGTAATGATGTTGTTAGTTATACTCACTCTGTATCAAACGAAAGGTCGAATAAAATGAGCTATCAAACAATTAATCCATTTACAGATGAAGTGATTAAAACATATGACAATCATGATGATGCCTATGTCGAAAAAGCAATTGCAAAGGGTCATGCACTGTATAAAAAATGGCGTAATGATCCTGTTGAAAGTCGTGCCGCAGCGTTGAATAAAGTGGCTGACGTGATGGAAGCACAAACAGATGAGTTAGCCAAAGTCTTGACCCTTGAAATGGGAAAACGTTTCGTAGAAGCGCAAGGCGAGGTTGCTATTTGTGTATCAATTGCACGTTATTATGCCAAAAATGCAGCGGAATTTTTGAAACCAAAGCCAATTGAATCATCAATCGGACCAGCCCAAACAATCTCAAGACCAACAGGTGTCTTGATGACAGTTGAGCCTTGGAACTTCCCATACTATCAAATTATGCGTGTCTTTGCCCCTAACTTCATGGCCGGCAATCCAATGTTATTGAAGCATGCTAGTAACACACCAATGGCAGCTGGTGCTTTTGAAAAAGTTGTTAGCGAAGCAGGTGTACCAGACGGTGCCTTCACTAATCTTTACGTTGACTATGATCAAGTTAATAATATTATTGCAGACGATCGTGTTCAAGGTGTGGCGTTGACAGGATCAGAGCGCGCTGGACAACTTATTGCCGCAGAAGCTGGTAAGAACATGAAGCAGAGTTCTCTTGAACTCGGCGGCAGTGATCCATTTATTGTTTTGGAAGACGCTGACCTTTCAGAAATTAAGAAAATTATTGGTGGTGCACGTTTGTATAATGCTGGTCAAGTCTGCACGTCATCAAAGCGCTTTATCGTGACAGAAAAGAACTATGATGCACTGTTAGACATGCTTAAAGAAGCCTTTTCTGAAGCAAAAATTGGTGATCCAATGGATTCAGATACCACTTTGGCACCACTAAGTACTTCAAAAGCTAAGCAGAATCTGACAAAACAGGTTAAAGCGGCAGTCGATGCTGGCGCAACACTTGCGTTTGGTAGTGTTGAACAGAACTTGCCAGCTGCACAATTCGAGCCAGTTATTTTGACCAACATCACTAAGGAAAACCCAGCATTTTATCAAGAATTCTTTGGTCCAGTTGGACAAGTTTACAAAGTCAAGGATGAAGAAGAAGCAATTGCTTTAGCCAACGATTCCCACTATGGCTTGAGTGGCGTTGTGTTTGGTGGTTCGGCTGAACATGCAACTGAAGTGGCATCACGCCTAGAAACTGGTGCAGTCTTTGCCAACAGCTTTGGTGGTACATTACCCGAATTGCCATTCGGCGGTGTTAAAAATTCCGGCTACGGTCGTGAATTGGGTCGCTTTGGTATTGAAACATTCGTCAACAAAGAAACAATTGTTACGAAGCATGAACCAATTGATTTGGATGATGTATTTGGTGGATTCGTTTAAAATCTGATCAAAAGAAAAGCTTTTAATCTCTTATTATTGAAGAGATTAAAAGCTTTTTTTTAGAATTCTTGATAAACGGCAGGGTCTTGGTTATTGGTTCGACCATCAGGTTTTGACAGTGCGTTAATACGTGCCATGTCGTCCTTTGTGATGTCAAAATCAAAAATATCCAAGTTGCTAACTTGACGGGCAAAGTGAGTGGCTTTTGGAATAGGGAGAACACCAAGCGATACTTCCCATTTCAAAATCAATTGACCAACATTTTTGTGATATTTTTTAGCGATATCAACTAGGGTTGGGTTAGTCAATAAATCGCTTGCTCGGCCTAGGGGACTCCAAGCTTCAGTTAAGATATTGTGTTCAGAATTATACGCACGCATTTCTGCTTGATTAAAGAAGGGATGTAATTCGATTTGATTGACTACCGGTAAATGGCCCGTTTCTGTTTGTAGTCGTTCTAGGTGTTCAGGTAAGAAATTGCAGACACCGATTGATTTTACTAATCCAAACTTCTGTGCTTGAATTAGCGTATCCCATGCTTCAACATAATGATCATCAATCGGATTTGGCCAATGAAGCAAGTACAAATCAAAGTAATCTAATTTGGAACGAAATAAGGATTCTTGAATCAAATCAATTGATGCCTGCTGATCACTATAATATTTACCCGGCAATTTTGAAGTGACAATCAGTTCATCACGTGAGACATGGGAAGTCTTGATTGCTTGTCCCACAGTGCCCTCGTTTTGATAGTTGAAAGCAGTGTCTAATAAACGATAACCAGCTTTAATTGCTGAAGTGATAGCATGAGCACCTGTGATACCGTCGAGTTTATAGGTACCAAAACCAACTGCTGGCAATTGCTGTCCGTCACTTAATTCATAAAATGACATTTTCATTTTCCTTCTTTCTTAATTGATAACACTTACATTAAACGATAAATACGGCCGATGCAAAAATATTGCTTGTAAAATATCTTACAAACATGGTTGATAAAATCAAATGATGGTTGAATTTAATCATTATTTTCAGGTGATTTTTTACACAAAGAAATAAAATAAGCGTTATAATATTACTAAAGACATATAGTCTTTAAAAACTTACTGTCATCAAAGGAGACATAATAATGAAAGCAGCTGTATGGCATGGTGTGAAAGATGTTAGAGTCGAGGATGTTGCGTTAAAGCCAGCAAAGTCCGACGAAGTTGTTGTACGTGTAGCGTATGCCGGAATTTGCGGCAGTGACTTACATGAATATTTGGAAGGACCCGTCTTTATTCCAGTTGATGCACCAGACACTTTAACTGGTGGACAAGCACCATTAACAATGGGACATGAATTTTCTGGTGTGATTGAAAAAGTTGGTGCTGATGTTACCAAGTTTAAAGTTGGTGATCATGTTTCGATTAATCCAACAGTGACTAAGGGAATTTCACCTGATAATCTTGATGTTTATGATGGCTATAGCTTCATTGGTTTGAGCACAGATGGTGGCTTCACTTCGTTTGTCAATGTCCCAGAAGAGAATCTTTATCATCTTCCAGAAGACTTTTCATTGAAATTAGCTGCAACAATTGAACCAACTGCTGTTGCGGTTCAAGCCGTTAAAGAAGGTGATTTGCGATTTGGCGAAAAGGTTGTTATTTTCGGTGCTGGACCAATTGGTGTTTTGGTTGCTGCGGCTGCAAAAGCTGCTGGCGCAACTAAAATTGTTGCGGTGGACTTGTCAGAAGTTCGTTTGAAGAAGGCATTGGAAATGGGCGCAACAGACGTTATTAATCCTAGCCAAGTGCCAGACGCAATTGCTGCGATCAAAGACATTATTCCAGGTGGTGCCGATGTATCATTTGAAGTTGCTGGTGTACAACCAACGTTTGAACAAGCAATTGACGCGACACGTCCACGTGGTAGTGTTGTTATTGTTTCAATTTTTGCTAAGCCAATTAGCTTTGATCCAATGCAAATGATGAACGCTGGTGTCAAGTTGACCACAACGATTGCTTATTCTAAGGAAACGTTCCAACAAACGGTTGATTTGGTAAGTAGCGGTCAAATTGATGTTCAGCCAGTTATCACTGATACCATTGAATTGGATAACATTGTTAATGATGGTTTTGAAGCGTTGACACGTGATAAGTCACAAGCTAAAATTTTAATTGATTTGAATCAAGCATAATTTAGTATATTTTGGAGCACACAGTAGCGTGTGCTTTTTTTGTGGTGAAAAACAGCAGTGTCATTTGCAAACAAATCACTTGGTTGCTATCTGCTTAGGGTTTATAATTATAGTTATAAATAGTAAGTAGGAGGAGACGCAAGTGATAGATAAAGACGTTGTAAATCAACTAAATCATAAGGCTGCAAAGTTAGGGATTGGCACAAATAAAGTCGGTGGACACAATTTGTTTGACGGCCTTCGTGATCAAGATGGTTATGACCTTGTAAAAGAAGCATTAGATTCAAATATTCAAATGATTGATACGGCATTTATGTACGGATTGGGTCGATCCGAAGAAATCATTGGGGATGTTTTACAAAATTATCCGCGTGAAAACTTTAAAATTGCGACTAAAGCAGCGCAAGATCCTAATCACGATTTAAAAATTAATAACACGCCAGCTTTTTTAACACAAGCTGTTGATGATGCTTTGACACGTCTCAAAACAGATTATATTGATTTGTTTTATATCCATTTTCCGGATGACGATACGCCTAAAGATGAAGCCGTAGACGCTTTAACTAAGCTAAAACAAGCTGGCAAAATCAAGGCTGTCGGTGTTTCTAATTTTAGTTTAGAACAAATTAAAGAAGCCAATAAAGATGGTGGCGTTGATTTTGTAGAAGATCATTACAACTTAGGTGATCGTGAAGCTGAAACCAAGCTGTGGCCCTACCTAAAGGAAAATAACATTCAATTTGTGCCATACTTTCCATTAGCCTCAGGATTACTTACGGGTAAGTATCAGCCAGAAGATAGTAGCAAGTTTAAGCAGTTTTCAGCAGATCAATTTCATAAGATCATGACTGGAATAGATGTGGTCAAACAGATTGCTAGTAGTCATCAAGCTACTGTTGCCCAGACTGTTTTGGCGTGGTATATCAAAAATCCTGATATTGCGGTTGTGATTCCTGGTGCAAGACAACCGCAACAAGTGGCCGACAATGCTGCCACGTTAAAAGTTGACTTGTCAGATGATGACTATCAGACGATTGATCGTGTATTTAGTGGTATTTAATAGTCAAAACGAAAATGCTAGCCGAATAGGTTAGCGTTTTTTGTCTACATAATAGGACTTATTAAAGTATAAAAGGTGTGATAAAATTAAGATATTATTACATAAATTTAAATATAATGTTCTTCGTTAAAATAGTAAAGATTTTTAATTGACATAAATATTTGAAATTAAAGGAGCGATAGTGTTTTGAATACTATTATAACTGATGCAATTAAAAATTTTTACTTCGTAGGACAACCAATTCGACATTTAAAAAATGAACAGATAATAGAATTTGAATTACTTTTACGTAATAATATAGTCTCAGGTTTTCCCAAAGATGAGTATGCGTGGATGACAAAATCGGAAACAATCCATGCCAAATTTTTGAAGCATATTGTGCAGGAAGTGAACCGTATTTTAGTTGATAATCCAGAAATACATTTTTCGTTGAACCTTGATCAACAAGAAATTGAATACGAAACGACTTTTGAAATTATGAAGAATATTTCACAAGAAAATCGGTCTCGCTTAATTTTAGAAATCACTGAAATTCCAACGTTAAGACGTTATGGTCAGTATGGTGAAACGATTAATGTTTTGGCGTTTAAACGCTTAAAAAAATTGGGTTATCGACTAGCATTGGATGATTTAACAACAGGTAATAATTCATTAGGCAATCTTGAAATTACGATTCAATATCTTGATCGTCTCAAGATTTCTTATCGTCATCTTGAGAAAATGATGACACCAGACGAGATTGTGCTGCAAATTCATTTGTTACAGTCGATTGTTGGTAGGCATGACATGGATTTAGTTGTTGAAGGGGTTGAGACGGAGAGTGTTTCTGACAACTTACAAACATTGGGCGTAAGCTTGCAACAGGGATTTTTGTTTAAAACCAATGCTTGTCCGACTGATTGTAAAAAACATGTTGAGAGGAATAAGCGTGATCAAAATGACGATCATTTCAGAATTTTTTAGCATATTCTTTGGCCTTTTTAACTTAACTAGTGTTTTTTCTTTTTTTATTGTCGTCGGCATTATTTCACTGTGCTGCATGATTTTAAATGCTATGGCATCAGCATTTCAGACAAAAAAATACGAAAATTTCCTACACTTCATTCGCTCTTTTGTACCGCTGTTTAGCATATTTATGTTGCAAAGTTATTTGCTTTCGATTGATAGTTATACACAATGGTTGACCGAATGTAATTTACAAGTTTTGTTGTGGTTTTATTTTCTATTAATGCTAAATGAACGGGGTCAAGTTTACATTTTAACCTTGGTTGCAACCATATTTTTTATTAACTTCAATTTTAATAGAGGTATTCATGATATCACGCCACTTAGCCTTGCAATAGCTGTAATAGGTTTGCTAGTCATCGCTGTTTCTGCCTTTGTTATTCAAAAATATTCAGTGGCAATTATTGAAAACAAATTATTATTTGTAATTGCAATGATTGTATTTGCTACGTCGTGGGGGTTATTGATTTTACCTAGTCAAGAACTTGATGTGCTCCTGTTTATTGCTCTGATTTGTAAGTTGATTGTTTATATGACCTGCATTCATTTGGTTAATAGCGTCGGTCGTATACAATATGAAGCTTTGATTGAACGTATTAATACTGATTTTTTGACGCAATTGAGTAGCCGTACCGCCTTTGAAAAAAGTTTTGACCAATCGTTTAAAGCGGCAAAAAATAAAACAATTCAACTAGCGTTTATCATATTGGATATAGATAATTTTAAGCTGGTTAATGATACTTATGGGCATTTAATAGGTGATGCTGTTTTAAAAGAGGTATCACACGCTATCAGGGAAAATATTGTTAACTACAAAGGTGCGGAGCTATTTCGAATTGGCGGCGAAGAGTTTGGCATTATTCTAGAAAATACAGATTATGCTGAGGCACAGAAAATGTCTTTAAATATTTTAAAGGCCGTCAATGAGCTCTCTGTGAATACTGATAAAGGCACTTTTGGCGTCACAATCTCAATTGGCGTTGCCGAGTGGCATGAAAAAGATAAAACCAAGGAAATGTTTTACAATCGCGCCGAGTCTTATCTATATTTTGCCAAAAATGCAGTTACTGTGGACGGCGTCATCGTGAACCGTTAAATAAATATTAGTGCAACGACAGCTTAGGAAGCCATCAATCATGACGATGGGGATTATACAATAGCGAGGATTATAGCAAACATGAAGAAAACAATGTTTACCATATTAGTATTAGTGATATCTCTACTCTTTGTCTCAACTCATTTAGTCGAAAGGGTATCGGCTGATTCCAGCAGTATTCAGATTGATGGCAATTTTAATGACTGGGATAACGTACCGGGGACTCAGTTGAATTCCAGCCAACCAGCTGATATTAACGGCACTCAAACTGATTTTCAACGTGATATCAAACTTTCATACGATGAGGACTATATTTACGTTTATATTGACAGCTGGTATGACTTAAATGCTGACATGTCAAATCATTTCAGTACATTAGACAAGTATGCCAATTTTCATCAACAGTATTATATATTTATTGATGGCAAACCCTATCAAATTCAGCTCGGCAATGGCACAGTAACTAATGGTGAGGGACACGCTTTTTCTGTTGATGTTTCACAAGCTTTTGGTGATTGGCAGCATTTAGTGCATGATACGCAAGGTGGCTATGTTGACGTAGAAACTGTTAAAGGTGATGAATCTAAGTTTAAATATGTCTATGAATTTCGAATTAGTCGCAAAGATTTAGCGGTTACAATTCCCGAAAATTCAGAAATTTCACTCACATCGAGTGGTGAGTATGATGATTTTGAAGGTAAAGATGGTCAATATTTTAAGGGAAAAGCTTCAATCACGTATGTGGGCGCTTCATCTGGGCCTTGGATTATTGCGTTTCTAGGTCTTCTCATTGCCTTTTTTGGATACCGATTGCGACTAAAGCGTCAAACAAAAGAAAAAAATACGGGTGCATAAAATGTTGATGAAAACAATCATTTTAATAGTAGTGCTCCTTTGGATATATAGCCTGTCAGTTTTTAAGCGTGCTAAACTAGATGCATTTTATTTTTTGATGGGGAGTTTAGGTTTATTTATTGTTTTAGTATTATGGAGCAAACCATATGCTATTTGGCTATTTTCAACTATTATGACATGGGGTGTTGGTTTAGTTGGCGACTTTTTTGGCATTTTTAGTACATTACCTTTGGGTCATGTGATTCAAGTGCTATATCATGAACGAATTATTTTGATGAATGTTGACTACGAATGTTCTGGTATTGTTGAAACAGCAGCTTTTGTGAGTCTCATTTCGTTTTATCCAGTGTTTAAAGTGCAACAAAGATTGTGGCTTGCATTGACTGGTGTCGCTTTTATCTTTGCTGCAAACATTGTGCGATTAACTTTTGTGGCCACAAGTCTCCATCTTTTTGGCAGTGATAGTTTCTTTCTAGCTCACTCCATTTTGGGAAGACTCTTATTTTACGTACTAATGTTGACTTTTTACTTTACAATTTTCACTCGTGGGCAATTAATCCAAGTGGCATCGCAAAATCGGGAGACAACATGAATACATTTATTAATCAATTAATTCATCAGTTGGGCTTTTGGGCAAGTTGGCTGTTAATTCCAATACTGTTTGAAATTATTCCGACACTTTGGCATTCTTTTCGGACCAATTACAGTAAAATATTGAATCAACCTTTATCCATACCGCAAAAATTACCGATGATTTCTATTATTTTACCCGTCTACAATTCGGAAAAAACATTATTTGAGTGCATTGAGTCAATTGTGAATACAACTTATCCAAAAGATTTGATACAAATGACGATTGTAAATAACAATAGCCAAGATAATAGTTTTCGTGAATTTGGTCGTGCACAAGTTGCTTTTCCCAACGCACTTTTGCAATGGATTGACGCTGATCAAGGGAAAGCGAAAGCGTTGAATTCCGCAATTTATAATAGCATTGGTCAGTATGTCATTAATCTTGACACAGATGGTATCTTACAGCCTGATGCATTACGTAATTTAGTGCTATATTTTGAAAATAATCCAGATATCGATGCTGCTGCTGGCGCCGTTTTGACTAATAAGAAAATGATTCAGGATACAAAAAAGTGGCAGGCACGGGTTTTAAGAGTTAATGAGTACTTCGAATATTTACAGGCATGTATGTTTGGTCGAAGCATGGAATCAGCTAAGAATCAGCTATTTACAATGTCAGGGGCTTTCTCTGCTTTTAAACGTGAAACATTAGTCAGCACCTATATGTATAACGTCGATACAGTTGGCGAAGATACGGATATGACGTTTCAAATTCGTGAGCGATTAGGAAAAAAGGTCGGTTTTTGTTACAACGCGATTTTCTATGTTGAACCCATTGATGGCGTTTCAGAACTTTACACGCAGCGACAAAGGTGGCAACGTGGACAGGTTGACGTTTCGTCAGACTTTTTGGCAAAAGATATGCACATCGGCAATTTCTTCAAGAACTTCATGGTGAGTCGTTTAATGGTTGATCATACGTTCCTGTTTCCTCGTTTGATATGGACGATTGGTTTATTTGTCTTAGTGTTTTATGGTTATTCAGCTGTTCTAATTTTGGCGTCCTTTGTGTTAATGTATTTACTTTATGTGCTATTTTCGATTTTAATTTATTGGCAAGTAAACAGAATGTTGACTGATTTCAAAGAAGAAAAAAAGTATCTTAAACGAAAATGGTGGGTTGTCTTAACGTTACCGCTCTATAACATGATTGTATCAATCATTAGATTCATTGGTATCATCAACATGATTACAAACTCTGCAACGTGGCGCACAAATAATTTTAAAAATGAACTGAAAGTCATTAAACAAATCATTTTGGATGACTTATCTCGGTTTAAGAAAAGTAAAACAGATGATTAAAAAAATATCTCAATATAAATTACGCACCTTTATTAACGCGAGCCACGCCATTCGTTGGGCTGATGGGCAAGGGACGATACATCCTCACACTTGGGAAGTAGTGCTAAATATCATACCACCTGTTACGTCAACATCTGAAGTTGTTAAATTTGAAGATATTGAGTTACTAGTCCAAAATTATTTACAGAAATTGCGGGGCAAACGCTAAATGATATAGCACCGTTTAGAACAATTAATCCGACATTAGAAAATTTCGCTGATGTGTTGTTTGATGAATTAACAGCTGCACTAGATGTCATTCATTTTCAATTAGTGCAATTAGATTTGGGTGAATCGGCAAAACGATTCTATTCAATTTCTCTTGCTGATTGAGCAGAAAGGCTTAAACATTGACAAAATTTAAATTGGCATTTTTTAAATTTGGGAATCATCTGATTGATTATCTATTTTACTTTTTTATTTTTATTTCTCTATATTTTGCTTTGATGTCGCCAAATTTAACGCTTGGTGACACATTAACACCCCAAACATTGGGTGAAGGCACAACGTGGGTGACCATTGTATTTTTATTGTTGATGGTTGGTATTGCGTCAGCTTTCTTTGTGTTTAAAAAATTCCGATTATCGATGTTATGGCTGTTTAAAGATAAAGGCAGTATCGTTGCACCAATTATATTATCTCTAGTCATACTGATTCAAGTGATATTGGTGTTGCATACGCATCCAAGTATCGGATTCGATCCGGGTGCCATACACGAAGGTCTCCTGCCTGATCATAGTAATGAATTGAAAGCATACTTTAGTATGTACACCAACAACTTGGCTTTGTTGTTATTGCAACATCAAATTGCCGTATTTGCAAATAGTACATCTTGGCTATTATTTGATATTGTTAATGTCATTTTCCTTGATGTTGCAGTTTTACTAAATATTTTGACAATAGCTTTAATTGATCGTCAGAAAGTAATCGCCACCATATACATGCATGCTATTTGGATTTTGGTATTTCCTATGATTTTAGTACCATACTCGGATGTCGTTGTCATGCCCTTGGTTTCTGGATTAATCTTGACATATGTCATCGCACAAAAGTCTAATTTTAAGTTAGTGTGGCGTTTATTCGCCACGTTGGGAAATGGCTTTTTCCTAACGGCAATTTATTTTATAAAGCCATCGGCTATTGTGCCTATCATAGCTATTGTGGCGGTTGAATTTCTTTATCTTTTTAGAAATTCAGTGGGAATTGACGTTCAGTGGCAAAAACTTAAAAGTATTATGATAGCACTATTGCTATGTGTGGGTGTCGTTACGAGTTATGCTTATGTTAATCATCAAATAGAGTCACAACAAGTGATTGAAATTACACCACATCGCACTGTGCCAGCAATTCATTTTATTAATATGGGTGTTAGTGGAAATGGGGGCTATAATGCTAAAGACGCATTGGCAATGGGTAGGCAGCCCAGTCAAAAAGCAATGGTTGACTACTCAAAAAAACATCTTATTGCAAGATTGAAAAAGCGAGGTTTTTTTTGGTTATATTAAGTTTCTTATTTCTAAACAAAATAGGAACTCTTCAGATGGCACTTTTGCATGGCTAATTGAGGGAAACTTTATGACTGCTAAGCCTACTGGAGCAGGATTGACGCGACTATTTGAAGATTTTGTTTATACGGAGGGAAAGTATTTATCTGATTTTCGATATATTGCTCAAGTTGTTTGGATTTTATTACTGTCTATGATTGCATTAGGCTGGCGTAGCAAAAATAAATTGACTCAAATATTAAGACTGTCTATTGTTGGTTTATTCATGTATCTCTTGATATTTGAAGGTGGCCGTTCCCGTTATTTAATTCAAGGACTGCCAGTTTTTTGGTTAATGGCTGCACTAGTGTTACCTGATACAATGGCAATGTTACGGTCCAAATTAAAATGGCTCCAAAAAGATGTGCCAACGCAAACAATGAAAAATTAATTATCTAACAGATAGACACTAAGCAAAAGAATTGGACTATTTTCGTTTTTTGAAGCATAATAGCTTATGTAATGATTAAGTGACATGTCGATAGAGGTTTAAAGTAGATGGCTGATAACATAGCACAATATGATAAGGGCTTAGCAATACTGGAAAAAAGTGACTTGCGGACAACGAAGCAACGCAAAGATTTGTTGAAATTTTTGTCTGATTTTGAAAATCGTTATGTGTCAGTGACAGAGGTTGATGATTATATGCAAAGCATTTACCCAAATGCCAGCCATACGACGACATATCGCAACATCAAAGAATTCACGGATCTTGGTATTATTGAGCAACGATCTGAAAATGGTCAGTTAAAGGTTAAGTATCAATGTGACTTTGTGTCACCACGTCATGGTCACTTCTTTTGTCAAAATTGTCATCGTGTGATTAAGATAGATTCGACATTATCCCCGCAATTACAGTCTCAATTGCAACAATTTTTGGTCTTAAACGTCAAATTGGAGATATTTGGATTGTGTGACATTTGCCAACAGGAACGTGAGAAAAATAACCATTAAAAGGCAGCTACCACAGTGTAGTTGTTTTTTTTGTGCCCAAAATAAAAAGTAATGATTACTTTTTATTGACTTAAATAGTAATCATTACTATAATTGTAAACGTGCTAGTATTTTTGAACAATCAATCGTTTGTCCGGAGAATGGTTGTTGCTTGAAATATTAACATATAATCGTTCTGCTAATGCGGAAATGTAAAATTTGTAGACAATAGAATATTTTGAAAGATGGGTAAAAAATAATGAAACGACGTGTTACCATTGGCGCAATTATTGTTGCCATTTTGGCAGTAATCCTTGTCATTGTGTGGGGTCAACAGACAAAGCAGGCAAAAAGTAGTCATCAAGATGACAAAATAAAAGTTGTTTCTTCAGTTGATTTTTACGGTGAAGCTGCCAAAGCAGTACTGGGCAAATATGGTTCAGTAACATCAGTCATTACAAATCCCAACGTGGATCCTCATGATTATGAACCAAGCGCCAAAGTAGCAAAAGAAGTTGCCAATGCTGATTTTGTTGTTTACAATGGCATTGGTTATGATTCATGGATGGCAAAGTTAGCAAAAAATGACAAAATCACTTCCGTTCGCGTTGGTGAAGATGTCTTAAACAAAAAAAAATGGCGATAATCCGCACTTATGGTATCAAAGTCAAACAATGCCAAAATTAGTGACTTATCTGTCAAATAAGTTCGCCAAAATTGATCCAAAACATGAGGCGCAATTCAAAGCAAATGCCAAAAAGTACATCTCCTCACTCAAACCAATTACAACAAAAATTGATGCATTAAAAGCTAATTCAGATAATAAAAAAGTTGATGTGAGCGAACCTGTTTTCGATTATGCACTTGCAGAACTAGGCTATACCGAAAATAATACTCATTTTGCTAAGTCAGTCGAAGATGGCACAGATCCATCACCGAAGGATATTAAAGCGATGCAAGATGATATCAAAAATCGTCGAATTACCTTTTTTGTTCAAAATACCCAAGCAAGCGACAAGACGGTCACAGAATTAGTTAAATTGGCAAAGCAATATTCTGTACCAGTGTTAAAAGTAACTGAGACAATGCCCAAAGGGAAGACTTATAGTCAATGGATGTTAGCCCAATATCAGCAATTGGCAGACATTCAAAAATCAGAAAAATAGGCAAATGGTTGAAAAAATTTTAAGTGTTAAAAATTTAGACGTTAGTGTACCCAATAAAACATTGATTAAATCATTGTCTTTTGAGGTGTTCACTGGTGAAATATTATGTATCACTGGGGATAATGGCGTCGGGAAAACCACTTTGCTAAATACTTTGCTGGGGGAATCAAAACAAGTTAAAAAGATATCGAAACACGTTGATTTTAGTGTTTCATTTGATGCCATTCAAGTTATTCCACAATTTAGAGAGATTGATGATGCTTATCCGCTGAGTGTTGAAAATTTTATGACACTGAACTTGACACATCGCTTAAGTCCTTGGTTGTCACGTTCTGAAAAAGCATTACGTGCCCAAGTGGCTGAATGGACGAATTTAAACCAAATTTTGAAACAACCAATGGGCAAAACATCTGGTGGTGAGAAACAACGTGCGTACCTTGCTCAGGCTTTGATGGCAGAACCTCAGTTATTGATTTTGGATGAAAGCACTTCTAATTTAGACCGTGATTCACGAATTGAGTTGTTACGTTTAATTAAAGAAATAAGCGTCAGTGCAGATATAGGAGTGGTTTTTATCACGCATGATCCAGAGCTTGTTGCCATGTTTGCTGACGTTGAACTGCATATTCAAAACCACAAGGGTGTCATCAGAAAAGCAGAATTAGAGAAAGGAATTGCCAATG
Organism: Leuconostoc falkenbergense; assembly: GCF_014634805.1. GTDB lineage: Bacteria > Bacillota > Bacilli > Lactobacillales > Lactobacillaceae > Leuconostoc > Leuconostoc falkenbergense. The sequence goes on along the minus strand of NZ_BMBS01000015.1, from coordinate 23,151 downwards.
TTTGAATATGCTTTCATGCAATATGCTTTTATTGCTAGTTTCTTTATCAGTCTGATTTGTGCGGTGATGGGCGTGTTTGTCGTTGCCCGTAAAACTGCTTTTTATACACATACTTTATCCGAGATTAGTTTTTCAGGGGCGAGCTTTGCTATCTTTGCCGGGCTTTCACCAATAACTGGTATGCTAATTTTTACGATGACAAGTTCAGTTTTTGTTTCCTTAGCGGGGCGAAAAATCAGTCAGCGTGAATCTTCGGTTAGTGTTTTTTCGGCAATTTTTATAGGGCTAGGTGTTTTATTTCTATCATTGTCTGATAAACAATCAAGCTATGCGACGAGCATTCTATTTGGCAGTATTGTTGGTATTAGTCGTGACAATCTAACTGAGTTGTTAATATTAATTGCGATTATAGGTGTTATTTCAGTTTTGCTATTTCGCAAGTTGAAATACATTACTTTCGATCCAGCTGGGTCTGGCTATAATTCAAAATATGCGGTTTGGATTTCCCTCATTTTTTTGATGTTAGTTGCCTGTACGGTCAGTGTCACGGCGCAAATTGTTGGCTCTCTGTTAATCTTTTCGTTGTTAACAATTCCAGCTTCATCGGCTAAATTTTTAACCACTTCAGTGCATAGTATGATTGGGTTATCCCTTATTTTTGCACTGTTTGGTACATGGATGGGACTGTATTTAAGTTACATCACAAATTGGCCAGTAAGTTTCTTTATCACCGTCATTGAGGGTGTGATTTATGGTGTCAGTTTGATGATTGCCAAGATATCTTGAAAAATAGAAACTTGATATTAAATGACGTTACGAGAGTAACGTTTTTTGTTGATTAAGGCAGTTGAAAAAAGCAAGATATCATGGAATAATAGCAATTAGTAATGAAAAAATGTTAACTCAAAACGTTTAAGGGGATGTCATGGGTAAAATTAGAATCAAAATTAAAGATAATCTTGCAACGGAACAAGCGGATCAATTTCGAAAATTTATTACATCACCTGCCATTATTCAACTATCAATTGGTGTTATCGTCGGTGGTAGCTTAACAGATTTGATTAAGAGTATCATTAGTCTTGCTTCAAATATCTTTTACTTTTGTTCAGTTATATTGGTGTCCAAGCAACATACCGCCGATATCTACTTAGTCCTGAATCCATTGCGGGCAGTTTTTGAAAACGTTTTGACATTATGTGCGATTGCTGCCTGTGTATTTTTCTTTGTTAAATTAGTGAACAAATTCTTAGTGAAGGAAGCGTCAGAAGCCTTTGGTTACAATGCGCAATTGGAAGAAACGAAGCAATTACGCAAAGCACAAGAGGCGACGAATGAGTTGTTACGCCAATCGTTGCACATGCAATCTGAAATGTTAAAAAATCAGCAAAAAGAGCAGGAAAAAAATTAATATCAGACTATCCTTTGTGTTAAATAGGGAAAAATTAAAAAAACAGTTATAAAACAGCAATATTTCATATATAATAGATTCATATATATTAATTGGGGGATTTCATGGATTTATTAACATCACTAAAAAAGCGCCCGTTGTATCGGTACTTTGTTCTTTTTGTCATCATTTTGTTGATTGCTTGTTTGAAACAGTTTATGACATTACTCTTGTTGACGATAATTTTTGCTTATTTAGCAATGAACGCTGGAAAACGCGTTTCTCATTTTCTAAAGTTATCACGATCTTTGTCAATAGCACTGGTTTATGTTGTCTTTATTGGGGTGATAGCGTTTGCTATTGATCGAGGCGCTAACACAGTGATTCATCAATTTGATAGTATGGTCAAGTTGGCAACTAATCTTAACTGGCATTCGAATTCGTTTTTAGAAACGATATATAAGAATTTTCATCAATATATTGCTTCAGTAAATACTAGTCAGTTGATTTCACAAGGTTTGACACAGCTCAATCAAGTTGGTCATGTCCTGTATGAATTGATTTTAGCCTTACTATTTAGTTTTATTTTTAGTATGACATATCCGCAACTGCGGTTATGGTCAATGAATTTTTTGCACAGTCCTTATAAAAAATTCTTTGGTGAGTTTTATATTATTGTTCACCGTTTTATAATCATATTGGGAAAGTTGTTTGAAGTACAATTGATGATCTGTTTGATTAACACAGCCATTATGATGGTTGTGTTGGCATTTTTACAGTTTCCATACTTGTTAGGCTTTACCGTCATGATTTTCATTTTGGGTTTGATACCAGTGTTCGGTGTCATTATTTCTTTGATTCCATTGACTATTACAGCGTTCATTATTGGAGATTGGAATACAGTTATTATTATTTTGGTTGCGATTGCTTGTATTCACTTTTTTGAATCATATTTCTTACATCCACATTTCATGTCACACCGTACACATATGCCGATTTTAGTCATATTGCTGAACTTGATTATTATGGAAAAAATGTTTGGTGTATGGGGACTGGTGATTGGTTTACCAATTCTGACATTCTTGCTTGATTTCTTCAGAATTCAAAAATTTAATAATTAATATAACATAAAAAAGAGTAAATTATTTTACTCTTTTTTTGTGGTTATTAAAATAATTTAAAACGTTTATAGCTAAAACTAACACTTGCCATCAATACCAAGACTATCATGACAGGACTGATGATAATTGGTTGTTTAACCATAGTTCTTGGCAATTCAAGGTGTTGCTTGTGATTATGTTTTGGTGACGTATTGGTTGCTGTTTTGACTGATGATACGGGTTTTAGTGCGTCAATTTTTGCTTGTAGTGATTCAACTTTGGTATTTAACTCATTTTGTGTACCATGGTTTGTAATCAAGGCTTGTATTTCTGCGATTGCATTTTTGATGCTTTGATAGTGGGTTGAATCGTATTGTGTGGCTGTTAATTTGTTGAAGCGGCTTACTTGTTGCTCAAATTGTGTTGTATCTAATATTTCAGTTGTTGGTACTTTGACCAAGTTGCGCAATGCTTGCTCAATTTGTGACGTTAAATTATCTAAATCTGTTTGTGATCCATTGTTAGATATGAGTTCATTTGCTTTTGTTATCAAATCATTGACCTTCTGATAACTGTCTTTTGTGTAGTCTGAAGCCGATAGTGCTTTGAAAGTGGCAACTTGTTTTGTCAGTTGTTCTGTATTGAGATCAAATAATGTTGTATTTGAAGTAGCTAATGCTGGTGTATTGGTTAAAAAAGTAAGGGCATCGGTTAGTTTTTGGCGTTGTGCCGCTATTTTTGTGTCGTCAAAAATTGATTGAATGCCAAGCATTGATGGTGTCACACCATATGGTATGGTGAGCACTTTGTTGAATAGTGCAGTGTAGGTGGTGTCACCATTAATCAGCTTTTGCAAAATAGCATTTCCTTTGTTAAAAGCAGTGAGATAATAGTCTTGGGATTCAAATGACAAGCCTTTAAATTCGCCAGTACTTGTCAAAAACATGCCTAAATAAAATTCAGCAAAGTTTGCGGTGACGTTATCTTTGTCAATAGCACTTTTCCGCCAAAAGTAGGCAAGGCTTCGAAATGGGTCGTTAACAAATTCATTAGCATACATATGCGTTGGTAGTCGATCAAGGCTAAATGACTGATACTCACCAGTTTTGACATTGAATGCCATAGGCAACACTTGATTGTTGGCGATTAATTTTTTATAAAAATCTGCCATAGAAAGTGAACTGTAATCTGCAATTACTTCCACGTTGATGGTATCAAACCCTAAATTGTACTGTTGTTTGATAAATTCGTATGTGGTTGAGCCATGATGACCATCAGTTGCGTACAAAGTGCCACCCGGGCCTTTGATAACTGGTACTTTTGCTGTACTGTCGTTGGTTAATTGCGCATCTGGAATAACTGATTGAATACTATTAGTTTTATAGGTCGTTTTGTCTGTCTGGGAAACACCATTCAATGAGTAAAGGCCATTGGTATAACCATTATCATCATTAAAATCATTGTAATAATTTTTAGTTAAGGCACCATTTTCAACGTAAGTTGATATTTTCGAAGCAATTTGGGCTTTACCAACTGCCGCTTGAATGGGGTGAATGGTAGAAATTGGCACATTATATTCAGTTTTATTGTCTGCGCTTACATTGGCGACACCAACAAAAATGGCTGCCACTAATCCAGCAACAGTTGCTGAAATTTTGGAAAAACGTGTTGTGATCATAATCTTCATCTGAAATATTTATTATTAAGATAATGGTAAACCACTGAATTAAAAGCACTGCAAAGAATAGGTAAAGATGTTGTATGTGAAAAAGAAAAAAATTCAAAAATGGTCTAGTAACAGGATTGTATTATTTAAAATGATAACTTTTGTAATTTTGTATTGTATTTTTTAGTGTGCAAGAGTAAGATATTATTTAGGTTATGGAAGCGCTTACATTTAACCCTGTAAAAAATGATATGATGTCGAAACATGATTTCATTGTGTTCATGAAAGTTAGGAGAAAGAGAATGAATTATCTCATTTTGGTGAGTCATGGTCGATTTTCGGAGGGCTTGAAAGATGCTCTTAGTATGTTTATTGGCGATGAAATAAAAACGGTGAAGGCAGTGGGGATGCATTCTGGTGAAGACACGGCAAAATTTGAAGAGCGGTTTAAAGCACTTTTATCAGAATTGGAGCCTGACGCAAATTTGATCGTACTTGGCGATATTATTGGCGGGAGTCCTTTAACAACTGCAATCAACATTATTCACCAAAGTGGTCAATTGTCAAAGACAACGATTCTTGGCGGCATGAATTTCCCGATGGCGTTAAATGCAGCCATCTTAAAAGACAGCCTTGATCCAGATAATTTGACACAAGCTGTCTTGACTGAAGCTACCACAGCTGTAAAAAAATTTGAGTTATCAGCAGATGATGACGATGATGAAATTTGAAAGGAAGAACAATTATGAGTATTTCATTTGTAAGAATTGATGACCGCATTATTCATGGTCAAACAGTGACACGTTGGGCTAAAGAATATCCTTGTGATGGTTTGATTGCCGTTAACGACGCTGCAGCAAATAACCCAGTCTTGAAGGATGCCTTCAAAAGTGCCTCTGAAAAGAAGACGTTTGTTTGGACATTGGCACATTTTAAGGAAAAAGCACAGCAAGTGCTTGACTCAGACCGCCGATATTTCTTGATTACAAAAACACCTCAAGATATGAAAACAATTTTCGGTAGATTATGGTTTTGTGCCAAGTAGTGTCGATAAGGTGATTGTCGGGCCAGCCAACGATAGACCTGACGCCGTTAAACTAGGAAATAATCAGTCGATTACACCCGCTGAAGCTAAGGCACTTGATGCCATTCAGACACAGGGTTACCAAGTCAAATTCCAGCTTTTGCCCGATGTGTCAATCGGTTACTGGAACGATTTCAAAGGGAAATTCAATTTGTAAACTAACATCAAAGGAGTTAGGAATATGACAATTAGTTGGATACAAGCAAGTATTCTGGGCATTTTCGCTAGTTTATCGTCAATGCCTGGTATGGCTGGCTCAACTATCGGAAACTATACATTAGGTCGTCCTTTAGTAGGTGGTTTAGTCTGTGGACTTGTGTTAGGTGACTTGAAAACTGGTATCGCCGCAGGTGTGGCAATGCAATTAGTATATATCGCTTTGGTGACACCGGGTGGTACGGTGTCTGCTGATTTGCGAGCGGTCTCGTATATTGGTATTCCACTGGCAATGGTGGCAATTCACTCGCAAGGTTTGGCGGCTACTTCGACAAACGCGGCTGATTTAGCCAAGTCGATGGGTACATTGGTTGGAACTGTTGGAACTGTTGGAACTGTTTTGTTCTACGGTACAGCAACAATGAACTTGGTTTGGCAGCATATTGGTTGGCGAGCAGTTGAAAAGGGTGATTTCAAAAAGCTTTATGCGGTGGATTGGGGTTATCCTTGGATTTCTCACTTTATCTTTTCATTCATTCCAACACTATTGATGACACATTTTGGATCAAGTGCCGTTACTGCGCTTAAAACAGCACTACCAATGGACGGCATTCCAATGAAAACGTTATTCACTGTTGGTGCACTACTACCTTGTGTGGGAATTGCAATCTTGTTAAAGCAAATTGTTGATAGCCCACTTGATTTTATTCCGTTCTTTGTTGGCTTTACTTTTGCTGCTTCATTGCATTTGAATTTAGTCTCAGTCACAGTTGTTTCGTTGATTTTCGCAATGATTTTCTACAAGTTGGACATGGCTATCAGTACTAATCGACAAGCGGTTCCGTCAGGGACAACATCGACCATCGATGATGATGAGGAAGACGAGGATATTTAAAATGGATAACACAGAAAAAAAGACAATTTCTCGTAAGACATTAAATAAGTCATTCCATCACTGGTTTTACGGTCATCTCACAGTGTTTTCACAAGAGCATATGCAAACCTTTGGTTATTTGACTTCAATGTTACCAATTGTTGAAGAATTGTACGATAACAAAGAAGATCAAGAAAAAGCGATGAAGACCTATACAGCGTTCTTCAATACAGAACCACAGTTGGGTACAGTGATTGTTGGTGTGACAGCAAGTTTGGAAGAAGCACGTGCAAACCATGGTAATGTGGATGATACAACAATTAACGGACTTCGTGCCGGATTAATGGGACCAATTGCTGGTATTGGTGATTCTTTGGTGGTCGGCACACTGATTCCAGTTATTCTAGGTATTGCTTTGGGTATGTCTGATGGTGGATCGCCATTGGGTGCCATCTTCTATATTATTGTATGGAACTTGCTAGGATACTTTGGTATGCGTTTTGCCTACTTTAAAGGATATGAACTAGGTGATAAAGCTGTTGGTATTTTAGTTGGTGCGCAAGGAAAAGCTATTCGACGTGCAATCGCTACTGTTGGTGGCATGGTCGTTGGTGGTGTTGCCGCAACTTGGGTTACGGTCAAAACGTCATTTAAATTAACAAATTCATCTGGCAAGGCCTACCTTGTCCTTCAGGATAAGTTGGACTCTGTTTATCCCGGTTTGTTGACGGCGCTGTTTATTGTGGCGTGCTGGTGGTTAATGGCTAAAAAGAATATCTCACCCATCAAGGTGATGTTGATTTTGGTAGTCGTTGCTTTGATTGGTGTACTCCTTGGATTCTTCAACCCAGGACTAAGCTATTAATAAAAGAAAGGCGTTTCATGAAGATGAGCACACAAGATTATAATGAAAACTATCAAAAAGAAGTGTCTTATCAAAAGACAATGCTCAATAATCTATCACGCTGGCAGTCATTTTTCTCAATGCTAGTTGGGATAAGCATTTTGATGATGTACTTCTTTGTCAAGCATAACTGGTGGTTGTTTGGCACTGGTGTTGTTCTTGGTATTTTGAATGTTGTGGCAGTCTTCACAGTTGGTTACGCTATCTACCGCGGCAAACAAAATTTGGCCAAGGTCATACAGTATTACGGCCATCAAAAGTAAGAAATGAAAATGGTTGTCCTTGTGATGGGACAACTATTTTTTGTTGTAGAGATTAAATAACTGTGGAAAATGCGATTTTTTAAATTGTTTTCAAATAACCTCAAAAAGAAGTCAATGTTAAAGAAACTAATATTACATTTCTTTTATATTAATATTGGTGGTATACTTTACTTTGTTTGAAAATGAGAAAGTTGAGGGGATAGAATGGAAACTATTTTAGGAGCTGCAGTATTACTGTTTTTGCTAACTTTTGTCGTGTTTTTAGTTTTGGCAATTGTGCAACGTAAACAACATTTAAAAAAGTGGTTACTGTTTTCTTTTGGATCATTGATTTTAGTTATTATTTTTGCACTCATTCCTAGTGATACAAAAACTAAAGATAACACTTCTGAAAAAAGCAGCGCGACAAAATCTAGTCAAGCAAAAGATAAAAGCATGGTACTTAACAAACCACTACAATATAAGGGTTCTGTTAATGGCGTTGACCTAAGTATTACCAAAGTGGTTATTAAAAAAACGGATAAAAGAGATACTAATGACTACACGGACGCGGAAGAGAATATTAATAAAAATGAACTTCCCAAAGAATATTATCGCGTCTCGCTTTTTTATACAATAAACAATATGACAAATAGAGAAATTGATACTAGTTCTACAAATGGCGGAGATTATTTAAAAGTAATTGATGGCAATAATATGACCTATTCTAGTTCTGGCACATTTGGTGCTTACGAATTTGACAATTATCTTGGTAAAATAGAGCCACATACCAGCATTAAGTCTTCTATCGAAATTTTGACCAGTAATAAAAATTTTAATTTGCAAAACTTGCGAGTTGTTGTTGATCATACTGGCGTCACGCCTGGAACAGATTCAGATGATTTTGCACCCGGTGGCACAATAACATTTAAATAGACAAATACTAATAGATAAATTAAAACCGATAACTTCAGCAAACTAATGTTTAGAAAGTTATTGGTTTTTTTATGTTTAAATAGCTAAATTATTTTTATTAATTTTTACCGCTTACCAAACGAATTCAACCGGTTGGCAGAATTTGAATCAATGTTGAATCGTACTTTGTTATACTCATTGTTGAGGAGGTTAAGTCATGATATTGAAAACAATTAACTTAACACAAAAATATGGTAATCATATCGCTGTTGATGGCATTAACATGAATATTGAAAAAGGGAGTTTAACAGCTGTCCTAGGGCCAAATGGTGCGGGAAAATCAACTACAATGAGGATGTTGACCGGTATTCGCAAGCCTAGCTCGGGTGACATAATATATGCACCAAATACGACGATAGGTGTTGTTTTTCAAAATAGTGTGCTTGATGATCAGCTGACTGTAAAAGAGAATTTGATGATTCGGGCCAAACAGTATCGAAATGTCGGTTTGAAGCAAGTTGACATTTTGATTCACGATTTGGGATTGACTCAGTTTTCCGGTCAATTATACGGGACACTGTCAGGCGGTCAAAAAAGACGTGTTGATATTGCTCGAGCACTGTTAAATAGTCCAGATATTTTGTTTTTAGATGAACCAACAACTGGTCTTGACATTCAGACAAGACTAGCATTTTGCAATTACTGTATGACTTGCAGCAGAATCGTCAGTTGACAATTGTACTGACAACGCATTATTTGGACGAGGCAGATCATGCTCAACAGGTCTATATTGTTGATCATGGACAAATTATTGCCAGCGGTTCTGCTGATGAGATCAAGCAGCGCTATGCCAGCAATCAATTAACATTATTTTGTCCAAATGCAAAACAGTTGAATGAAACATTATCACCAGATATGGTTAGCCAAGTGATGAACGAACATGAGTTACTTATCAAAACTGCCAGTATCACAGAGGCAATTTCGCTAATCACACAACATCAGTCAATTTTGAATATCGTTTAGGTACGATGGATGATGCGTTTGTGACATTAACTGGAAAGGAGATGCGTTAATATGTTGGCTATGGTAAAACGTAACATGATGTTGTATTTTAGAAATCGTAGCGGGGTAATTTTTTCACTTCTTGGTGCACTCATTTCCTTTGTTCTCTATCTAGTCTTTCTAAAAAAAGGGATTTCATCTAATTGGGCGGGCATTAGTCATAAAAATCAATTGTTAGATACTTGGTTAATAAGCGGAACACTTGCCATTACAGGTATTACAACGACTTTAACGGCACTATCACAAATGGTAAAAGATAAAGAACAACATGTGCTGGAAGACTTGTCTTTAACCGATGCTGGCCCATTGTCAATTCATTTTGGCTATTTGATAAGCGCTACTTTTATTGGTTTTATCATGCAATTAGTCATGTTAGTTGTCATGGGGTTATATTTTGTGGTAACTGATAAAATATCGTTTCAAATATCACAAGTTGTGCCGACATTAGGTATAATGGTGTTGAGCGCTATATTGGCAACGTTAGTTAATGCTATATTAGCCAGTCGTTTTCAAACAGTCGATAGTTTTGGAAAACTGGCAACCATTATTGGTACTGCGTCAGGATTTTTAGTTGGTACTTACATTCCAATTGGATCACTACCAACTTTTGCACAAACAATTATGAAAATGACACCGGGTTCTTATATTGCCTCGCTGTATCGCCAAGTGTTGATGAACGATACGATCAAAGATACGTTTCAACAGACTAATGCTATCCGATATTTTAATCGTTTAATGGGCATTCAAATCAAATGGTCATCACTGTTGAGTTTAGTACAGACTTATAGCATTGTCGGTGCACTGATTCTGATTACATTTTTAATTGTTTTGATACCAAGCTTTATTACACAAAAACAAAGACAAAACTTACTTAATTAAACAAACGAGGTTAAGGCAAATATGAAAATTGTCTTTCAAATCAGCACAGAAGTTCCTGATGAGCAGCCAATGGTAATCGTCCGAGCAAAAGAAAATAGCTTAGAAACGCAACGTTTGATGGCTTACATTCGTCAATATCAGTCAGAGACTGCCAATCTTGTGACGGTTAAGGCGGAAGATGAGATAATCGTTTTGAAGGTTGAGACAATTATTTTGCTTGACGTTGTTGATGATGAATTATTAATTTATACAACAGAGCGACTAGTATGTACGAAAGAAAGGTTGGTTCATTTTTGTCAACGCCTTAAAAATCAACACTTCGTTCAAATATCCAAACACGCTGTCATCAATATTAATCATTTACAAAGCCTATCGGAGAGTTTTGCAGGCAATATGACCGCGCACTTAACTCAGGATAATCAATCTGTGGTCAGTCGGCGATATGTAAAAGACTTGATTGCTCGTTTGTCGGTTTGAGGAGATAGAAATGATCAAAGAAATTTTGCGTCACGTGATTCATGGGTTTGGCTATGGGTCGTTCATTTACATGATTTGTATTATCTTTTTTTCTGAACAAACACATGTTGATCCTATCAACACGTTAATTGTACTAGTGATGAGCGGCTTAATTGGTATTTTATCAATGATTTTTGACATTGAACGATTTTCATATCTTGTCGCTCTCATACTACATTTTATAGGTACGCTAATGATAACTTTAGGTGCTGCGTCGTTAACTTTGGGGCTACATGAAGTTTTGTATGAGCCCACCTTTTGGTTGAGTTTTTTGACAATCTATATTGCGGTTTGGATAATTATCAAAATCAATTTGCATTTGAAAGTTGAACGCGTTAATGAATCCATTGCTAAATTTCATAAACGTTCAGATTAATCATTAGAAAGGCGCCAAATATTGGCGTTTTGTTGTGTGCTTTGCAGTTAAAATCAAATTTCTTTACGTAAAAGTGTGAAAGCATTATACTCGTTGTATTACATAAATCATAATTGTGTTGGTATAACAATCAATAATTGCTTTATTAACATCGTGAACTGAACAATGAAAGGGGGGAGTGACATGTCTCTAAATTCTACTGAGCGTTTCAATACAAGTAAGGAACTCAAGGAAAATCTCAAAATGAGCCATTTAGCAATTGAGGATGTGGCAGCCGCGTTAAACACTTCTGTTTCAAAAATCAATCAGATATTAGAATTGGATCACGTTGCACCTGAAGATCCTTGGATTTTGAAAGAGTATTTGTCGGAACAATTATTTCAACAAGGACTAACGGGTTATCCATATTCAAAATTAGTGGGTGATTTTCGTAATTATTGGTTTTTGAGTACCAGAAAAATTTACAAGCGACAACTGTCAAAATAATTTAAATGTGAGGGGTATTTTTGTGACTAAGACAAGTGTGATGTGGTTTAGAAGAGATTTAAGATTAGCAGATAATACAGCTTTGTCAGCTGCTGTTGCCAATAGTGATCATCTTGCTTTAGTGTTTATTATTGACCCGAACCAAATCGTAGCGAATGGCAGTGTCAATCAAAGTGCTTTTTTTGCCAGTGTGTCTCATTTTAAATCAGTTTTAAAAGAAAAAAAAATCAGCTTGCATATTTTCTCAGGAAATGTCACCACTGTGTTTACAGCATTAAAAAAAGAGCTGCCGGAGTGGCAAGATTTGTATTTTGATTTTGATGAACGGGGTTATGGTAGAAAACGAGATCAAGCAATTGCAAAATATTGTCGTGATGAGTTGCAGGTAACGCCGCATCCTTTTTTAGATTTTACATTGCACAGTGCGTTCGATATTAAAAAACAAGATGGTACTGGATATAAGGTGTTCACACCATACTTTAAGCAATGGATACAACGACCTAAAAAATCACCAAATTATGATCTAAGGCATTCGGAAATTGTCAAAAAGCAACTGGTGCTGCCAAACAATGACGCAACAGCTGAGCTTAAAAAGCTAATCCGTCCATGTGACAGTTATGCTTACGAAAATCAAATTGGAGAGTCGGTTGCCAAACAAGTTTTGATCGACTTTGTGTCACATAAACTCGCTGACTATGATAAAAATCGTGATATACCCAGCCTTGATGCCACCAGCCATTTATCACGATATTTAAGGACCGGTGAAATTTCAATTCGGACAATTTATGGTGCTGTCAGGCAGGAACCGGAAAGTGACGGTCGTACGACCTTCATCAAAGAGCTGTGTTGGCGTGATTACTACAATATGATTTATGCTATGTATCCAGATCAGCAAGAAAAGGCAATCAAAACATCATTTCAAAACGTTGTTTGGCAAAATAATGAGGATCATTTTAAAGCATGGCGGACAGGGCGCACTGGTTTTCCAATTGTCGATGCTGCCATGCGTCAGCTAAATGAAACGGGTTGGATGCACAACCGTTTGAGAATGGTTGTTGCTTCTTTTTTAACCAAAGATCTATTAATTGATTGGCGGTGGGGTGAGAAGTATTTTCGAGAAAAATTAGTTGATTATGATCCAGCAAGTAATATTGGTGGTTGGCAGTGGGCTGCGTCGACAGGTACAGATAGTGTGCCATATTTTAGAGTATTTAATCCGACAATACAGTCAGAAAAATTTGATCCTAATGGCACGTTTATCACGCAATATGTTCCGGAATTGAAATCTATCAAAAGCAAAAAAATACATCAGCCTAATCAGTTAACTGATGCGGAACAAAAAGCTTATGGTGTGAAATTAAATGATGATTACCCTCAGCCAATTGTGGATCATAAAGCTGCGCGATTAAGAGCAATCGCGGTGTATGAGCAAAGTAAGGATAATTTTTAAAAGGGTTTTGTGAAAAGAATCCAATAACTTGGCTTGTATGACACATTTTCGCCTTTAGCTGATGAATCAATTGCATATCATTAAAATTTATTACTGTTTTAATGAATACGTGTGTTATAATTTTTTATGTAAGATATCTGGGGTGCCTTGAGCTGAGATCATACCCATTGAACCTGAAGCAGTTAAGACTGACGCAGGAAGATATTATATTAGCCACATCAATATCATGATGTTGTATTTTACGATGCTTTTTGGCGACCCCAGCTCAATTTCAGTGAGCTGGGGTTTTTAGATATTTTATAAAAAAGAATGGAGAATATCATGAAATTTAGCGAATTAGCACACGAAAAGTCAGCTTCACTTTGGCTGTCAAGCAAGAATCACCCCTTTATTAAGGGCATTGAAGATGGGACGTTACCTTTGTCTGCCTTTAAGGCATATTTGATACAGGATAATTACTATGTCAAAAATTATTTAGCAATTTATGATAAAATTTTGGCGACAAGTCAGGATTCACAAGTTATTGATGCTTTAAAATCAGGCATTCAGGCAATTACAGCTTATGATGTTGACCAGCAAAATGGGATATATCAAGGTCTTAATATGACTGATGACGAGATTCAACAGGCTGAAATTTTACCAACAACTTATCACTATACTTGCCACATGCACCATGCCCCTGGTTATATCTAGAAATTTTCCAAGAAATGTTAGCAAGAAAGGATTACTTAAAAGGCAAGCAACAAATTTATATTGATTTTGTTAATTCGTACGCTGATGAGACATTTCAAGGTTACGTTCACGAGATGATTCAATTATTAGATGACTTAGTGACTAAACATCAAGATGAACTTGATATGGATTTGTTGTTGCAACAATTTATGTATAGTAGTGCAGAAGAATTACGTTTCTGGCAAATGACATTATTGCCAGAAAAATGGGACAGCTTCACTACTGCGCAATCCAAATAAAGCGAAATTTGACCCAGATTTTTTTGTGATCACCGAATATCATTATTTTCATAATTAATACGTCGTAGTGCTATAATGAAAAGTGATTTGTTGCACAAAATTTTGATTAAGGGGTTACATCATGAATAAGAATTATATTGCGCGAATGCGGGAGAAAGTTGGTCATGAGGGCATGATTTTTGTTTCTGCGTTTGGAGTTTTATAGAATGACACTCACGATGCTATTTTGTTAGAAAAACGTTGGGATTCAGACGCTGGCTGGGGATTTCCTGGGGGGTATCTTGAATATGGCGATTCTCCAATGCAAGCGGTTGTACGGGAATTTAAAGAAGAAACGAATATTGACGTTAGCGTAACCAGAGTATTGGGTATCGCCACAAATGTGACGGACAAAAATTCTTGGGGTGATGCACAAGAGACTATTGGTATTGGTTTTGAAGTTGAACAGGCTGGGGGATTTTTGCAAAAAGATGGTACAGAGACATTGGATTTGCAATTTGTACCTATTCATCCGGAACCAAAAATGTTTGTGCCGCAAGCGCAACAAACTCTGCATCGGATTATCACTGAAAATGAAGTTAGTGATCGACCATGGTTACGTGAAAATGGTGATTAATCTGTTTATTTGATATGCAATAATAAAAGGAGTGGCGATGAAATATCGGTCCGTTTTGATTTTTCCAGACTTTAATTCAGTTGATCAAGCAACCATTCAGTCGATTCGACAAAAAAATGATAGCTTATATACACATATTCGACCTCATGTATCGCTTGTGTTTCCTTTCAAAAGTAATGCCTCGGATACGAGTATTTGTGATGCGGTGCAATCTGTTGTGAAACGTCTTGAGTTGTTCACTCTAACACTGAATTGTGTTGGAGGCGACACGGATAACGGCTACGTTTGGTTATCCGTTGCGCAAGGCGCAGACATAATCAAAATGATACACGACAAGCTTTATGAACTGGATAATTTTGAGCCTTTTTACCGTCGTGATATACCGTATCAACCACACGTTACAATAGGACAATCCTTACAACCCAGTGAAGCGCGTCAACTCGTTGAGACACTAAATGAATTACAATGGCATATAACAGCTAAGATCAAATATGTTGCTATTGAAAATATTCTTGCTAATGATGACTCTGAAATTTTGGCTTCATTTGAATTGGTGTGAATGTTTTTAGGATTTTACAAACAGTCAATTATAGTGATTGACTGTTTTTTTGTGCGTTGTGCACAAAAAACTAGTTATAATATAGATGTTTTTCAAAAATGTTTAAAAGACCGTATGCTATTATATTTAGTATCAAATTAAAAAAGTTATATTCAAATGAAAAAGTGCTAATTTAAAAAGAGAATTATCTTAATAACGCTTTGATGAGAGAATAACAGAGAGATAAGAAATATATATGGTAAAACGGAATACAATCATTTTTGGCACCATCGGCGCTATTGTGGTCATTGCGGCAGGAACGCGAGTTGCCGGTGTGTGGGGAACCAGTGGTAGTTCAAGCGATGCAACGATCAAAACCTATATTAGCACTGATCTAACAACACAGGATTTGTCAAAAATGACCGATACTTATGCGTTTGAGATTGCTGGAAATACACAAGAGGGCTTGTTAAGTAAAAGTGCAAGTGGTAAACCGGTTGCAGGTCTTGCAAAAAGCTGGACCACATCAAAAGATGGTTTGACATGGACATTCCATTTACGTAAAAACTTGAAATGGTCGAATGGTACAAAATTGACTGCAAAAGATTTCGTTTATGCTTGGCGTCGGACGGTTAATCCTAAAACTGCCTCACAGTATGCTTATATTTATTCTGGCATTAAAAATGCGGATGCAATCAGTGCCGGAACAGATAAAGATGTCAATTCACTGGGAATCGTTGCAAAAAACGCTTCAACAGTCGTTGTGACATTAGATTCGCCACAGCCGCAATTTGCTAGTCTCATGTCATTCCCTAGTTTTTACCCACAAAATGAGGCATTTAATACGAAAGCAGGCTAGAAACTTGGTACTAAATCAAGTGAACAAATTTATTCTGGACCATATAAATTTGTTGGCTGGAATGGTACGAACACGTCGTTTAAGTTAATTCCGAATAAAAATTATTACAACGCCAAAAGCGTCAAAAACGCTGGTGTGAATTATAGTGTCATCAAAAATCCTGCAACAGCTGTTCAGGAATACAAACGTGGTAGCTTAGATTTGGCTGTTTTGAGTACGACTGAATTACAAACGGCTAATAGTAAGCGTAAAGACTACAAAGCTGTTCCATTGGCAGCAACATCATATTTTGAGTACAATCAGACGGGTAAAGTTAAAGGCTTGAACAATCAGAAAATTCGTCAAGCGTTGAATTTAGCAACAAATCGTTCCGAAATCTTGAGCTCAATTTATAACAGTGTTGGTAAAGTACCCACAGGTATGACACCCGCCGGACTATCAAAAACGGCTAGTGGTAAGGATTTCGCATCAACAGCCAAACAGGATTACAGCTACGATCTTGAAAAAGCTAAGCAGTTATTTGCAGAAGGTATGAAAGAGGAAGGATTAACCAAACTAAATCTGACATTGGAACTGACTGCAGATGTGCCACAAACTAAGCTTGTCGGAGACTTTATGAAAGATTCATGGCAGAAATTATCCGGTTTGACGATTTCAGAAAAATTTGTGCCATTCAAGCAGAGATTAAATGATCAAACTGACCAAAACTTCGATATTATCTATGTCAATTGGTATGGTGATTACGCTGAACCGACAACCTTCTTGAATTTGTTCACAACGTCATCACCAAATAACGATGGTAAGTGGTCAAATGCCAGTTATGATGCCGCTATCAAAAAGGCACTATCGACCGATGCACAAAAGGGAAGTGCACGCGATAAGGATGAGCAATTAGGCGAGAAAATTTTGTTCCAAGATTCAGCTGTCAACCCAGTTATTTGGGGTCAACAAGTACAATTATCTAATCCAAAAGTGTCAGGTATTCAATACTTCACAACGGGTGCCGGCACAATTTATAAGAATGCTGTCAAACATGATAAGTGAACCAATTGAGACTTCGGCCCAAGCTTATATTGTATTTTCAATCACTGATGACAAAGTCATTGCCAGTAAGAATGACAATCTAAAATGGCCAACTGCCTCTTTAGCAAAACTAATTATTATTTATCAAACGATGTCAGCGATTCAACAAGGTAAGCTCGATTATCATTCAGTTCTACCAGTCACAGCAAATGTTGCTGCAGTGGGTTCTAACCCTGATTTGGCAGATATTCCAATGACTGTACCACAGGGTTATGAGGTCATTGATTTACTTAACATGACCTTGCTGATATCTGAAAATCAGCCAGCGCTTCAATTGATGCTGACCTTATTTGGTTCTTTGTCAAATTGGCGTCATCAAACACAATTATTATTGGCGGCGATGAAAATTGATGGCGACATTAGTAATCCAACTGGTCTAGATGATGAGGATCTTGCTGATTTTTTCATTAGTCAGCACGTTAGCGACAAAAAAGTCACAAAAATGTCTGCCAACGCGTTGTTATTATTGACAAAGAAGCTTATTTTGAATTTTCCTGATATCTTATCATTAGCGCAACAAGCGCAAATGGTAATTGAAAATAAAATTTGGTTAAATCGTAATCCAAAAATTGCTAATCCCTCACATGATATGACTTGGGCAGGGTTGAAAACTGGTTTTACTGACCGTGCGAAACAGAACCTTATTGCAGTTATTACACATCAGCATAAACGATATATTGTGGTGCTTTTAGGCTTTGATGGGGCTAATCATTTTGCCAAGTTTGATGAAGCTGAAAGGCTCATAAGGGAGGCAACAACGAATGAATTTTCCAAATAGCGGTGCTTTAGACAATCCTAATTTGCTTGTTGTTAATCAGCAACATCCTATTCAAGAAGAACTAGCGTTTGAACGGTTCTTAATTGGGAAAGAAACGATTAATACTAGTATTGTAGATAGTTTATCTAGTTTGTTTTCCGAAGCAGAGAAAAATGGGTTTCGTTTTACATTAGTCTCTGGTTATCGCTCGATTGCGTATCAAAAAAGCCTATTTGATCAATCTGTCCAGCGTCACCGCAATGCCGGTTATTCACTTGAACAGGCACAAAACATGACGTTAGCTTATTCACAACTGCCTGGTTCAAGTGAACATCATACTGGTTTAGCTGTTGACATAATAGACACAGCGTTTTTAAATGACAGACAGGATTTGTATGATGATGTTGATCAGCTTATTTCACAACAGTGGCTGATAAATCACGCTGTTGACTATGGTTTCATTTTGCGATACCCCAAGGCAAAAGTAAACTGGACGGGTATTAATTATGAACCGTGGCACTTTAGATTTGTTGGTCAAGAAAATGCCGCTTACATGACAAAAAATGGGTTATCACTAGAGGAGTATATCGAACGCTTAACAACTAATTCAAAATCACATTTGTGGTTTCGGACTCAGTATAATGATCAGCGATGAAATGGAGTAGAGGTTTAAGATGAGCGAATCTTCTTGGCAAAAAATGGTGCCAAACTATTACGAGCAATGGCTAAAAGATCTCAAAACGTTAGTTAAAATTCCATCAGTGAAAAGCACACAAACAAGTGACAAAACTCATCCGTATGGTGTTGCAGTCAAACAAGCACTGAATCAAATGCTGAGTTTTGCTGCACGTGATGGTTTGCGCTTTGGATGTGTTGCGGATCGTGTTGGGTATATTGAATATGGTCCAGAGGCAGCGTCAGAAACCGTTGGTATTCTTGTTCATGTCGATGTTGTTCCGGTGGGAGATGGCTGGACGTCATCACCATTTGAACCAGAACAACAGGGACATTTTCTGACTGGTCGTGGTGTTGATGATATGAAGGCCTCGACAATGCTGAGTTACTACGCCATCAAACTGATTGCTGATCAACAGCTTGCTGTTAAAAATAAAATAAGATTAATCATTGGCACCGATGAAGAGAATGATTGGTCAGATATGCCTTATTATTTCCAAAAAGAGGGGGTGCCTGACATCGGTTTTTCCCCTGATGGTGAATTTATTGTGGAAAATGCTGAAGCAGGTATTGCCAACTTTATGGTGTCATTTTCAGATACAAAACAAGGTCAAGATAATGTAACATTATTAAAATTTGACGCCGGAGTTGCTGGCAACGTCGTACCCGGCTTGGCTGTTGCTACAATAACTGGAATTGATGAGCCTATTGTAACCGAAAAACTGGACTATTTTTTGAAGCGAAATGCTGATGTTGGCCTGAAAGCTACTGTCCAAACGCTAAGTAATGGCCTTGAAATTAAAATGATAGGGAAACAAGCGCATGGCTCAACACCTGATGCTGGTTTAAATGCTGGGACTTATTTGGCTAATTTTCTGACGCAATTTGACTTTACTGGTGAAGCCGCTGCTTTTTTACAAATTTTAGGTCGTACAGCACATTTAGATTATTTCGGCAAAAAAATGGGTTTGGCCTTTAATCAAGCTGAAATGGGACCGTTGGTCGTGAATTATGGATTACAGAAATTTGTCAGTGGCGGGGATGGTTACTTTAGTATCAATATCAGATATCCAATTGGTATTACTGAAAAACAAATGCTTGCCATTATTCAACGAAGTGTCAAAGCCTTGCATAGTAGCGTGACAGTCAAAAAGGATGAATTGTTACCACATTTGACGCCTAAAAATGATGCTGTGATTGCAACTTTGTTGGCAAGTTATGAAACAGTGATGGGTCAGCCAACAGTGCTGCATTATTCAACTGGTGCGTCTTACGGTAGATTAATTAAGCGTGGTGCTGCTTTTGGCACACGATTTGCGTGGCAAACAACAACGGCTCATCAAGCAAATGAAAAATATGATTTAGAAAATTATCCAAAAGCAATGGCTATTTTAGTGGAAAGTATCTACCGATTGGGAAATATAAAATGATTATTGTTAGCGACATTAAATTAAAAAAATACACTGTTAAGTTAAAACGGCCATTTGTGACTAATTTGCATCGGCAGGATAATGCAGGAGGTATCGTGATTGCAGTGTCAGCGAAAACGGAGACCGGCATTATTTTTACAGGTTATGGTGAAGCGGTGCCATCACTGAAAGTAACTGGCGATACTTTGACAAGTATTGTGGCGGTCATCAATGACATTGTAAAACCAGCCATTGTTAATCAAACTTTTCAAACACCGGCAGAAGTTGATGAATTTGTTCATGGTTTAATTGTGTTTAATTCTGCAGCACGTGTGGCAGTCAGTGAAGCCGTCTATGACATTTTTGCTCGTATTGCAGACTTACCGATTGCTGAGTATTTAGGTGGCACGAGTCAACCGGTAGTGACCGATTACACATTGAGTATTAGCCAAAAAAATCAGATGTTACAAGACGCTGATGGTATTGTCAGCCGAGGTTTCTCAGCTTTAAAAATTAAGGTTGGTGGCGATACTATTGTGAATGAAATTGATAAAATTGCACAATTAAATCATCGATATCAAAAAATACATTTTCGAATTGATGCGAATCAGGCTTGGACAGTTGCACAAACAATGCAGTTTATTGAAATGGCACTTACTAAAGAATTGCCAATTGATTTTATTGAGCAGCCATTGAAAGTCGGCTTTGAACACCAGCTTAAAGCGCTAGTTGTCAAGTCTAAGATACCGATCATGCTGGATGAAAGTGTCTTTAATCATCACCAAGCGTTTCAATATATGCACGAAACCGCTGTCCGTTTGATTAATGTTAAGCTGGAAAAAGCAGGCAGTATTACTGAAGCGCAAAAGATATTCCAAACTGTTAATGATTTTAACGGACAAGCTATGATTGGTTGTATGATTGAATCAAAAATCAGTATTGCATTTGCTGTCGCTTTAGCTAACACAAATAAAACTGTCAAATACGTTGACTTAGACGCACCGTTTATGTTTGACTATGACCTTGTTTCTGATGGCTTGCGGCTTGATCAAACGCAATTGATACCTTCAAATCGGTCAGGACTGGGTATTGCGCAGAGGAGTTTTGATGTCATTTAAGATACAAAAAATTGAACAATTGCTGTCGGATTTTGAAGGTCAGACTGCAATTGTTTTGTCACTTGATGGCAGTGTTTTGTTGTCGTTGCGGCCAAATTTATCTTTTCCATCAGCCAGTATAATAAAGTTACTGATTTCAGATTATATTATGACTGAAAAGCCAGAAGTCTTAGCCAACAAAGTGTCGCTAATTAATTCAGATTTTGGGTTGGCTGAGGATGATATTTGGTGGACGAAACGAAAGCTAACGCATTTTGGAGCAGGTATTTTAGACGTATTGTCGGGCAATAATCAGACTGTCACGGTGGCGAAATTGCAAGCGCTAATGTTGACGATTTCAGATAATTGGGCAGCAAATGCGTTGATACGTTATTTTGGTATGGCAGAAATCAATCACTTTGCGAGCTCACGTTATACAAACACTCACTTGCGTCGCCAATTCATGGCACAAACCAAGTTAGATAACGAAACAACGGCCGCTGATAGTTTATCAATGTTAAAAAATGTTCTGGAACATTCGGTTACCAACTATTTATTGACGCGTCAGCAATCGCAATATAAGTTGCCGGGGACGTTTATTGAAAACACATCAGCGCCATTTCAAGAATTCACCATTTTCAATAAGACCGGTGAAGGGGCGACAGTTAATCATGATATTATGAGTATTGTATTTGATGATCACCAATTAGATGTTGCGCTGTTAACAAAAACAAGCGCCAGTCACAGATTTCAGCGACTGGCGTTGTTTAACAATATAAGTCATGTTTTGTGGGAAGAAATGATTTTGTTTTAGAAAAAATAACTTGTGGACTCACAAGTTATTTTTTTGCGACCAAAATACTTCACTTTATTATGGCCAAATCATCTGATTAGCCCACAAGTTTTCAATAACTTTGATAAATTCCTCGGGTGTTTCTGGATTCTCGCTTGTAATCCAAGTGCAGATTAAAGCGAATAGTTCGTTTTTGAAGAAGACTGCTTGTCGCTCTGAAATATATGATAGTCCAGGAACATGTTCGGATTGCTGTTCAATACGATAAATTGTGAAGTCCCGACTCTGCAGTCCTAATTTTAGCTGGTGAAAGAAATAGGCAGCTGTATGGCCGCAGTATATAAACAACTGACGTAGTTCGTTTTGAAAATCAAACAGAACGCGTAATTGGTTGAGCATTTGAGAATGTGAATAAATGTTGGGATCATACCATTTCTCTGGACCAATCTGATAAGCTAAGTGGACTCTCTCAAGTAATTCCTTTTGAAATTCTTCAAAAAAGGCATCAGGTGTTGCATCAGGCTGGATATATTTTTTAATGGTGGCGCGATTCAGATCAGTCATGTTTGCTATATCAGTATTTTTAATTTTGTTAATTGGGGTATCACGTGACAAGGTAATGATTGCTAAAAAAATTTTTCGTTTTGTCTGCATAACTTTTAAATTACGATTCATGATTCATTTCCTTTGAAATTAAATGTATTAATAAAAAACGTTACTATACTCAAGTCAACAATATCAAGTATTTGTGAATAATTGTCTATCAATCTATTGAAGAATTGATGACCGAAAATAAATATTATGGGTAGATAATAGTGAGCGTAGTAATAGATAGAGAGGGAGAGAATTTATGAAATTAAATTATGACAATCAGGAAAATAGTAAAAGATTCAAGATGTACAAGGCAGGAAAACTATGGCTCGTTTCGGGTGCTTCAATAATCAGCTTGTTTGGTGGTTCAATTCTGATGAACCACTCAGTAGCTTCTGCTGATGATACTAATGTTTCAACTGCTAATAAAATAGTGGATAGTAGTTCTGCTAAAAATACTACAAAAGAGGAATCATCTAACGATATTGTAGCCACATCTGCTGCGGAAGAATCAGAAAATAATCAAACCAATGAATCTGGAAAGAAAACAGATGATGTTGCAGACAATCTGACTAAAACAACTGATAATAAGGTAGATTGTAAAATTAAACCGAACACTTGAATAAAAAAGCCGCAGCGCCTTTAATGGTAATTGTCTAAAACAA
>NZ_BMBS01000014.1 GCF_014634805.1 Leuconostoc falkenbergense | reverse complement strand
TGAAAACACTCAACTGGCAATCACCACGAAAGGTTTTTCAGCAGTTTGCAGTGTTCGGTTAATTCTTGCAATCTACCGAATACATATCTTTTAGTTTCAATTTTCTGGTCATTATAAATGAATAAACTAGGAGTGTTGATGAATAACATTGCAAAACTAGCAAAAATATTAAATGCTGATGTCATCTTTTTGGATAGTGTCCAGCATACTACAAACTTTTTATACAAAAATAATCGTGATTCCAATAATGATATTCATGATTTTTTATTGAACAAACTAGATTTAGTGTTATCCCATTCGTATACGTCAGTTGATTATGATTTAGGACACGTTGTTGTATGTAAAATTAATCCAACTCAATTAATCTGCTTCTCATTTTTATACAAAAAAAACTTCACTGATGACAACGAACTAATACATTTACACTCATTACAGAATTTAAAAACGATTGCACAAATCATTTTTACAATGTACAACACTGTGGAAGCACCCGATGAAGACATTTATATTTTAAAAATTGATAACAAAAAACCTGTTAAGACTCGTCATTTTGTACCGTTTGATTCACAATTATTTTTTGACACAGAAACTGACATTATTAAAGCAATTGTGTACTCAAAAAAAGATCAGTTGAGCACAGCATTGGACAGCTTAGCAGAATTTAATCTAGTTGCTGAACATTTAACAGCTAACAATATTATTCGAGGAGAGAAGAATACTCTTATTTCTTACATATCAATTTTAAATCGTGCAATTATCCAATGGGGTTACCCAGCTAAATTAGCTTTTCAATTGCAATATAGTTTAGTGCAGGAAGTCGAATTATCACCACAATTTTTAAACTTTTTTCAAACCATTAAGGAAATTTCATGGCACTATTTCAGTGTGATTAAACAATATCGATTCAATAATTTTCTACCATTACACCAAAGAATTAAGCAATACATTAAACAACATATCAGAGAAAATATTACTCTAGACGACATTGCTACTGGATTAAATGCTTCGAAAAAAACACTAAATCCTGCTTTTAAAAAAGAATACGGTGTCACAATCACACAATTTATTCGACAGACTAAAGTCGAAACAGCCAAAGAACTCTTGATTGCTTCCAATCTGTCACTACTAGAAATTGCTGAATTGCTATCAATCTCAACAGCTACCTATTTTGTCAAAACATTTAAAAAAGTGACCGGTGTCACACCAAATCATTTCAGAAAACATTTTATTACTAGACCGCTCGACGACTAAAGATACTAGACTACAAAAAACGCATTCAGATTAAACTAAATGCGTTTGGAATATATCATAATTCGACTGAATTTATAAATCAGCTACATACAATAAGTTACGGTATCATATTAGATATTTATCTTAGTTACTTTAAAGTTATAGCAGCTTCGGTCTAAATTGAATCAAAGACAACACTGTGAATGCAGCTATTTTTTTACCAAAATAGTTTCATGGACACACGACTTAACAATATTTTTCATATAAAAAAGAGTAAGCTTACCAGAAGCTTACTCTTTTTAATTGGGATATATATTACTTAACGGCGTCCTTCAAGGCTTTACCAGGCTTGAATGCAGGAACCTTTGAAGCAGCGATTTCGATTTCTTCACCAGTTTGTGGGTTACGGCCCTTACGAGCTGCACGATCACGAACTTCAAAGTTACCGAAGCCAATCAATTGAACCTTTTCGCCCTTTTTCAAAGCTGCTTCAATTGATGCAAAGACAGCATCAACTGATGCGACAGCATCTTTCTTTGTCAAACCAGTTGCCTTTGCAACTGAATCTACTAATTCTTGCTTATTTGCCATGTTCTTTTCTCCTGAGAGTTATTTTATGATTGGCGCAAAGCGCCGTGTGAAATTTGTCGAAACATTATTTCATGTACTTAGAATAACACAAGAAAGCGCTTATGTGTAGTGTTATCAAGGGTCTTCAGCATTTCGTAATACTTACGTTACATAATTTCAATATTAATGAAATCAAATTACTTTCTTGCACGAACGATTAGCTTAATCGGTGTTCCCGTGAAGTCAAAGGCCTCTCGTATTTTATTTTCAAGGAAACGCTCATAAGAAAAGTGCATTAGCTCAACATCATTAACAAATATAACAAATGTTGGTGGCTGAACTGCTACTTGTGTCGCATAGTAAACACGCAAGCGTCTACCATTATCCGAAGGCGTCGGATTAATTGCAATAGCGTCCATAATGACATCATTCAAGGTTGACGATCCAATTCGCTTTCGATGGTTATCATCGACATCCTTTACCAACTGAGGCAATCTGTCTAAACGTTGTCCCGTTTTGGCTGACACAAAAACAATCGGTGCATAGTCCAAAAATTTGAATTCATCCCGAATCAAATTTTCAAAATCAGACATCGTGTGATCATCTTTTTCAATTGCATCCCACTTGTTTACAACAATAATCATCGCACGGCCAGCATCATGTGCAAAGCCAGCCACATGCTTATCTTGTTCTCGAATACCAGCTTCAGCATCAAGTACCATTAAGATAACGTTACTATCATCAATGGCTTTCATCGCTCGCATTACTGAATATTTTTCAGTATTTTCATAGATCTTACCACGTTTTCTCATACCAGCGGTGTCAACCATCACGAATTCATCACCATCTGGTGTCACAAAACGGGTATCGATAGCGTCACGTGTCGTGCCTTCAATGTCAGACACAATGACTCTTTTTTCGCCCAGCATTGCATTTACAATTGAAGATTTTCCGACGTTTGGACGACCAATAATACTGAATCTGATGGCTTCATCTTCTTGTTCAGCAGCTTCATCAGGAAAATGTTTAACTACTTCATCTAATAAATCACCAAGACCAATACCGTGAGAACCAGAAACTGGGAATGGATCCCCTAAACCGAGTGCATAAAAATCATAGATATCATTACGCATTTCTGGATTATCAACCTTGTTAACCGCTAGAACAACAGGTTTGTCGGTTTTATATAGCATTTTAGCGACAACTTCATCCGCCTCTGTCAAACCTTCTCTACCAGAAACAACCATGACAATAACGTCTGCTTCATCCAGAGCCAATTCAACTTGGCCCCTGATTTCAGCTAGAAACGGTGCATCACCAATTTCAATACCACCAGTATCAATCATTCGAAAATCGTAATTCAACCATTCAGCTGATGCATAAAGTCGATCACGGGTCACGCCAGGCATATCTTCTACGATAGCGATACGTTCTCCAGCCATACGATTAAAAATAGTTGATTTTCCGACATTTGGACGACCAACAATCGCTACTATTGGTGCAGACATATTAGCACCTCCTTTTATATTGCATTATCATAAAAAAAGAACTGGCGAACCAGTTCTTTTCAATAAGAATTCTTAGAACTTACCATCAAAAATGTCGCCCAAAGTTGCAGCTGAATCGTCCTCTTGTTGCTTGTAAGCAGCAATATCGGCACGTGAAGCTGAACCATCGTTTGCATTACCGCGATCTTCGCGTTCTGGCTTTTCTTCCAAAGCCTTCATTGACAATGAAATGCGTTCTTCTGCAGGCTTAACATCAAGCACTTGAACTTTAACCTTATCACCTGACTTCAAAACGTCTGATGGGTTTTCAATGCGCTTGTGTGAAATTTGTGACACATGGACAAGACCTTCAATGCCAGGGAAAATTTCAACAAAGGCACCAAAGTCTTTAACGCGCTTTACTGTACCTTCAAGTACAGTACCGGCTGGTGCTTCTTCGGCAACCTTGTCCCATGGACCAGGTTGTGTTGCTTTGATTGACAATGAAATACGACCCTTTTCAGAATCCAATGCCAAGATTTTAACGTTAACGACTTCACCCTTTGTCAAAACGTCCGCTGGGTTCTTAACACGATCATGTGAAATTTCTGATACGTGGACCAACCCATCAACGCCACCCAAGTCAACGAAAGCACCAAAGTCAGTCAAACGAGCAACTTTACCTTCAACAACTTCTCCAACTGTTAACTTAGCAAATGCTTCTGCTAATTGTGCAGCACGTTCTTGTGCAGCAACAGCCTTACGTGACAAAATCAAGCGTGCTTTTGAAGCATCAATTTCAATAACTTGCGCTTTAATATCTTTATTCTTGAATTGATTCAAATCTGAAACGAAACGATCAGCAACCATTGATGCTGGGACAAAGCCGCGAACACCATTGACATCAACAATTAAGCCACCGCGGACCGCATTGATAACTTTTGCATCAACAGTGTCCCCTTCAGCAAATGACAAGTTTTCCCATGCCTTACGTGCTTCTAAACGCTTCTTTGATAGCAAGTACGCAACACCTTCTTTGTCGCTTGTAACATTAGAGATGACAACAGCTTCAACGCTGTCCCCAACTTTTAATTCGTCTGCCAGGTTGATGTTACGATCGTCTGAGTACTCACGTGCTGGCACAACTCCTTCTTCACCGGTATGCAAACCAATAACTGCTTGGTTATCGTTATCAATGGCTAATACCTCACCAGTAACGACATCTCCTACCTTAATTTGATCTGCACTTTCAAGAGCTGCTAAAAGCTCGTTGTTTGTTTCACTCATGACGTCAAACGTCCTCCTACAATTTACACTATGAATATAGTGTACCAAATATTTCAACTCTTGTATAGTAAAAAACACGGTTTAAACCGTGTAAATTATAAGTTCAATGAATTTTTGATGATTTCTGTAATTTCATCAACCACTTGTTCAATCGTTTGTCCAGTTGTGTCGACTAGGATTGCATCCTTTGCTTGAACCAAAGGACTTATTTGGCGATGAGAATCTTTATAATCGCGCGTTTCTATTTCTTTTCTCAGTGTATCTAAATCGGTCGCAATTCCCTTGAAAACATTTTCTCGATAGCGGCGTTGGGCACGTTCTTCGACACTAGCTACTAAAAAGATTTTGACTTGCGCTTTTGGTAATACAGTTGTACCAATGTCACGACCATCCATAATAACGTTATCATGGCTGGCAATAGCTCGTTGACGCTCAACCAAATTTTCTCTAACAGCGGCGTATGAAGAAACGAGTGACACATTGTTCGTTACTTCTGTTGAGCGAATCAATGATGTGACTTCTTGATTATTTAGGAACACATGTTGCACAGGCGTACCCGGCTCGAAACGAATATCGGTAGTGTCGAGCAGTTCGGTGATACTTTGCTCATCATCATAAGAAATTCCGGCTTGCTTGGCAGCCAATGTAATAGTGCGATACATTGCCCCTGTATCAACATACACGTATTTTAAGTTACTTGCTAGAATTTTAGCAATTGTCGACTTTCCTGCTGATGCTGGTCCGTCAATTGCAATTTGAATATTTGTCATCATCGTCATCCTTAATTATTGAATATTCAACGCAGTGCCAGCATATTGCGTGTAGTTGTCAACCGTCAAACCAGGATTCAAAGCAATAACTTGATCAGTTGTTAGACCGTGTGTGACTGCAAAATTATACAATGTTTGGCTGGTGCCCAAAACGGCTGTAGTGGTAGCACTTGATGATGCTGAACTTGATGATGAAGCGGCAGTTTCATCATCGGTTGTACTTTCGGAACTGCTGCTTGCTTCTGATTGTGAAGAGCTGGAAACACTACTGTCAGAAGAAGTTGTTTCAGAAGAAGTAGAAGTACTGCTAGATGATTTTTGGGTTGAGGATTTGTGTTGACTTGATGACGAAACGGTTTGCGGCGTAGAACCTTTGTGGTTGCTGAAGAAGCCGTAAACTGGGAAAGCTGATAGAATGACCAAACCCAATACAATTAAGGCAACTCGCAGCCCTTTATTTTCAGACTTTGAATCAGATGTTCTCGCAAACTTAGGTTCAATCTTTTTATTTTTGGGCCGATTGGATCGGCTCATGTTATTTGGGTCATAATCGTTCATATTAAACGACCTCCATATTTATTCATTCAAATAAGATTTTACCACATCCCCACATTGTTTTTTGATAACGTTTTATTAAGAAACAATTTTGTGCCATAAAGGCGTCAAACTGGCTTTTACAATTTCACCTGTCACAAACCAAATAATGCCTTGAATCAGGTTAAATGGCATTACCATACCAAATAAATAAGTTTTGATACCAATCAGACGGTTAATGTCAAAATTCGCAAAAGTTGCATACAACGGTATTGCAACTAACCAATTAATGATCATGGCTACAACAGTAATTGCAATCACGCTGATTACCATAGCAATTAATTTTTGATGCCATTGCATTTTCTGTGACATCATTAACCCTAAGGCCAGAATAAAAGTTAACACGACAGCCACATTAACAGGCAAACCCAGATAAGTGTTGACACCCTCATTTGCTAAAATGAGTTTTAAGATTGTTCTTAAAAATACAACCCAAATTGCTGCGGTCATGCCTAACCAACTTAGTGCGATTATAATTGGAACGATTGAAAAGTCTAGTTTCAAAAAATCAGCACCTGGTATTAAGGGCAATTGTGGGAAAAGCATTAACCCAAAAGAAATAGCGCTTAAAATTGCAATCAAAGTTAAACGTTGTACACGTTGAACTGGTGTTGTTGTTAGTAACATATTTTTTCCTCTTAACTTGGTGCTCATTGACCAAATCAAAAAACTGCGCAATTTGTCAGGGTACAACAAAAAGGCAGTTTTCACTTTCTTTTTAGACTTCTTTATACCCGACTGTACGGTCGGCTTTGGATTTTGACCAAATCAACTGCTTGCGCAGGTCGCGGGCTTACCATTTTTAAAATACTATGTCTCACCGCCGGTTAGGATTTACACCTGACCCTGAAGTTCATATTCAATTTGAGTAAATGATACCACGAAATTACTTGCGTCGCAACATCCGATAATCTTGTGCTTGCAGTTGTTTCACTTCAGCATTTGTTAATTTACGATATTCACCAGGTTGTAACCCAATCAAATCAAAGAAAGCATACTGCTCACGTTTCAATTTTTCAACAGGTAAACCAACTTTTGCTAGCATATTTTTAACTTGATGATTACGACCTTCATGAATTGTCAATCGCACCATGCTCGTCTTTTTATCATGATCAACTCGTGTGATTGCAACGCGGGCTGGTGCTGTTTTACGGCCCTTAATCACAACACCTTTCCTCAAAGGTGCCAGCTGTGCTTCCGTAGCAATACCTTTGACTTTGGCCATATAAGTTTTATTAACTTGAGACTTTGGGTGCATCAATTGATTGGCAACTTGACCATCGTTTGTCAGCAGCAAAGCCCCGGTCGTGTCATAATCCAAACGACCAACTGGATATACGCGTTGATCAACATCTGCCAAAATATCAAGCACTGTTTTGCGACCCTTTTCATCGTCATTTGTGGTCACGACACCTCGGGGTTTATTAAGCAAGTAGTACACGAGCTTCTCTCTACCTTCGATAGGCGCACCATCAACTTGAATGTGATCACCATGTGTGACCTTAACACCTAATGTGTTGACGGTTTGCCCGTTAACTTGCACCCGCCCCTGACTAATCATCTCTTCAGCACCGCGACGCGACGCTAAGCCCGCTTGGGCAATCACTTTTTGTAAACGTTGTGGTTCTTCAAGCATATCAAAATTCACTTTCTTTCTGGTTCAACCGCAAATGGGTTAGCAAATAATTCTCCCTCAGCATCATCATTAATGTCCAAAGAGTCCAAATCCGGTAGTGGTGGCAGATCTTGAATTGTTTTTAAACCAAAGTAGTCCAAAAAGTCGACCGTTGTGCCATATAAAATTGGTCGACCGGGTTCTTCTTTTCGTCCAACTTCTGTAATTAAATGTCGCATAGCTAATTTTTGTAATGTGCCAGAGGATCGAACCCCACGGATTTGGTCAATTTCAATTCTCGTAATCGGCTGGCGGTAGGCAACAATAACAAGCGTTTCTAATTGTGCGTGTGACAAAGTGGCATTAGTTGGCGATTCAAAATACTGTTTGACAACTGTTCCCAACATCGGCTTAGTCACTAAACGATAATTCCCATCGGTTTCTCGAATTTCTAATGCACAGCTTAAGTCATTGTCATATTTCGCTGCCAAGTCATCTATAATCCCCATCACCGCAGTCTGCTCAAATCCGGTCATCGTGACTAAATCCGGCAAAGAAATACCTTCGTCTCCAGCCACAAAGAGTAACGCTTCGATTTGACTTAAATTATTCATTTTTAATCCAAATCCTCAATTTCTACAAAAATTTCGTGTTCATAATCCATCTGATGTAACGATATTTTCTCTGCTTTTGCCATTTCTAACAAGGCTAAAAACGTCATGACTAACGGTTCACGTTCATAAACATCATCAAAAAATGTTGTAAAGGCAATCATATCACCAACCTTTTGACCCAATAGATGACGATGGATATTGAAAACGGCATCAGTAATTGTATACTTTTCAGTGACCACGCGTCGACTGATTGGCTGTTGTTGCCGCTTTTTTGCCAGCAGATGCGTAAATGCCATTTGCAAGTCCACTAGTCCTAATCCCGGTGCCAAGCCAATTTCTTGGTCAACATCTTCTGGTGCCATCATTGGCAGTCGTGGAAAAGATTGTTGATCCGATTGTTCACGTTCTCGAAGCGTTTCACTCACCACTTGAAATTGTTTATAAGTTAATAATTGCAACATCAATTCTTCACGTGGATCAGTATACTCATCATCTTCAAAATCAGTCTCTACGGGATCATTTGGCAATAAATCATAGGATTTGATTTGCAGTAACGTTGCTGCCATAACCAAATATTCGCTGGCAACATCTAGCTGCATCGCTTGCTGTGTACGTATGAAATCTAAATATTGTGTTGTAATTTCGGCAATTGGCAAGTCGAAAATATCCATTTCTGACTTTTTGATAAGATGAAGTAATAAATCAATAGGTCCTTCAAAATCAGTTAATGTAATTGTTAAGCCGTTGTTTTCGATACCGACTTTCTCCATTTGTTAATCAATTTTTGGTTATCTAAAGTTCCCATCAAAAAAACGTCAGGATGTTGGGACTGATAGTCTGAAAGCATTGCAAAATAATTCTTTACACTGCGTGATTCAGGCGATAAAGCAACATGCCGAATAATGGTAATCTCATCATCATAAATTTCAACACCTAGGACCCCTTGAACCTGACCTTGTGATTCTGATTGCCAAATATAAAGTTCTCGCGTGTCACTATTGTGATACCATGCTATTTCAGCTTTTAAATGCGGAATTTCACGCAAGCCGGGCAAGAGGGATAAAATGCCCATTACTGTTTTTTCATTTTGTTGTCTGGCTAATATAATCATCATTCAGGCCCTCGGGTGATACTCATCATAAACTTCACTTAATCTCTTTTTAGAAATATGGGTATAAATTTGCGTTGTAGAAATATCAGCATGACCCAATAATTCTTGGACAATTCTAAGGTCTGCACCATTTTCTAAAATGTGAGTCGCAAAGGAATGACGCAATGTATGCGGTGAAACATCTTTCGTGATACCGGCGTTCAAGACCAATTTTTTGATAATCTTCCAAATACCTTGCCGAGTAATTTGATGACCACGATCGTTTAAGAACACATAGGGTGACTCGTGCTCTTTTAATAAGGCAATTCGGCTTGTCTTAAAATAACGTTGTAGCCAATCAATAGCAACTTCACCAATCGGAATAATACGCTCTTTGTCACCTTTTCCAATTGTTTGAATTAAACCCAACTCCAAATGTAAATCACTCATTTTAAGGTTGACCAGTTCACTGACACGAAGACCAGTGGCATACATAACTTCTAATAATGTGCGATTTCTAACGCCAAGAGGGGTATCTTCAACTGCTACTTGAAGCAACTTGTCGATTTCCTCAACCGTTAACACAGCTGGCAAATGTTCTGCTTTTTTTGGTGGGCGTACGTCACTCATCGGGTTATGAGCCACTATTTTCTCTTGGGTCAAATAGCCAAAAAACTTACGTAGCGATGTCACCATATGAATAACAGAACTATTAGATTTTCCTTCTTGGCGCAGCTGATTTAACCACGCTAAAATCACAATATGATCGACTTGGCGCAATGTTAATTTTTCAACATTAAGATATTTACCAAAACGAACCAAATCTTGATGGTAGCTTTTGATGGTATTGTCGGATAAACCGCGCTCAATACGAATATAATGCAAATAATCTACAATTGCGTTGTCAACTTCTTGTGTCATTGTTCAACTAATTTGATGCCGCCATCGACTTGCTCTATCAAACGTTCTTTATATAAGTGACCAAGCGCACGTTTAAATTGGCTTTTACTAAAACCAAATTGACGTTTAATCGCTTCAGGATTGCTTTTATCATTGAATGGTAGGAAGTGATCGGAACGTCTTTGCAACTGTAACAACAAGAAAGTGGCATCTTCATTCATGGTTTTATATGCTAAAGGTTTCAGCGACAGGTTAAGCGTCCCGTCATCACGCACGCCAATTACACGAGCATTAACTACTTCGCCTAAACGTGGTTCATCATCACGTTGAGAAGGATGAATGAATCCCAAATAGTAATCCTCAGTTAAAACAAGCGTGCCAGCCATTTTATTTCGGTATACGGTTGCCTTAATCTGTTTAGATTTCATTTCTTGAGGTGCACGACGCGAAACAGCGTTAATGATATTTTGCTGTGCAATTTCACCCCACAAACGTCCCTTGCTGTCTTCTTTAATTGCAATCATGAGCCGATCGCCCTTTTGTGGCCAAAGTGATGTGATAGTGGGCAAATCATCTAACGAAACAACAATGTCTTTATTTGGTAAGCCAATTGCGACAAAGACACCCAAATCATGACGGTTAGCTACAACAGTCCCCCAACCGTATACATCTTTTTGTGCTGTAGGCACATTTTTGGTAATTTGTAACTTATGATCTTCATTTTCATAGGCAAAACCAGTGACAAAACCACCTAATTTGAGAGGCTTTTGAAGTTCTGACTTATCAATTTCATAAGTAAAACCATCGACTTGCGCAAAAAAGAACTGACTGTTTTCATCAGTGACTTGTGCTTTAATTGTGGTACCAACTGTTGGATTCATATCATTTTCCTTTGATGCGCGCTACTTCACGCACTAATACTGGGCTTTAGCGGATAAATTACTGGCCTGCTAATAGAGATTTTACTTGATTAGCAACAAACTTCCCATCAGCCTTACCTTTGACTTGTGGTGTCACAACACCCATAACTTTACCCATATCCTTTGGCGTTGTCGCACCGGTTTTTGAGATTGCAGCCTTAATAATAGCAATCACTTCATCTTCACTCAATTGTGCTGGCAAATACTTCGCTAGAATCGCTAATTCAGATTTGATACCTGCTGCCAAATCGTCGCGTCCACCCTTTTCAAATTCTGAAAGCGATTCATGGCGTTGCTTGACTTCACGTGACAGAACAGTTAATTCTTCTTCTTCAGTCAAATCATGTCCCAAATTGATTTGTTCATTCATGACGGTTGATTTCACCATGCGAATAACAGACAAAGCTTCTTTGTTTTTATCCTTCATCGCTTGTTTCATATCAGCATTCAAAGTTTCTAACAATGACATTATTTCTCTTCTTTCGTGACTAAAATTATTGTC
This sequence comes from Leuconostoc falkenbergense, assembly GCF_014634805.1. Classification (GTDB taxonomy): domain Bacteria; phylum Bacillota; class Bacilli; order Lactobacillales; family Lactobacillaceae; genus Leuconostoc; species Leuconostoc falkenbergense. The sequence continues at coordinate 34,632 of NZ_BMBS01000014.1, read as the reverse complement.
GGTGACAATCCGACCTTCCTGATATCATTCTACCATAAAAAAAACGCCACTGATGTGACGTTTAGCGTCGAATTAACGACCCTTCTTTTTGTTACGCTTTTGTGCCGCTTCAGACTTCAATTTACGTGCAACTGAAGGCTTAACGTAGAATTCGCGCTTACGGTATTCTTGGAGAGTACCGTCTTTTGAAACACCGCGCTTAAAGCGACGCAATGCATCATCCAAAGATTCGTTCTTACGTACGATGACCTTTGCCATTTGATAACCCTCCTTTCTCGCATTTTATTTCGTTAAACGACATGCACTAAATACTTATTTATTATGACAGACTTTTAACTAATCGTCAATACCGTAAGCCTTTAAATACTGCTTTGTTTGTAAATCAAGCCAGTATTGTGGATTAAGTGACTCACCCGTTGCTTGTTTTAAGATAACTTGTGGATCAACTGCACCACCATATTGCCAAATATGTTCTTTTCGCCATTCAAAAATTGGTGAATAATCACCTGACTGAAAAATTGCTTCAAAATCCAATGATTTTGCCATAGTTGCTTGGAACTGTGCAGCATACAAATGACCTAATGCATAGCTTGGGAAGTAGCCAAATGAGCCACCTGCCCAGTGAATGTCTTGCAAAATACCTGTTAAATCATCCGGTGTATCTAAATCCAAGTATTCTTTATATTTCGCATTCCAGAGGGCTGGCAAATCGGCTACATCAATATTGTCATTGAAAATTGCCTTTTCAATTTCATAACGAATAATAATGTGTAATGGATACGTAAGAGGATCGGCTTCTGTCCGTGTGAATGAAGCTTGCGTTTTGAGCCAACCTGCATAAAAAGTTTCAAAATCAACGTCATCAAGAACACCCTCAAAAGCTTGTTGCATCTGAGGATATTCTTTTTCCAAAAAGGCTTTTGAACGTCCAATCATGACCTCATTAAACAAAGATTGAGACTCATGAATACTCATGCTAATTGGCAAAACAGAACGAAAGTCATCATATTTTGGATCAACATTTTGCTCAAACAGTCCATGACCAGCTTCGTGGAAAATACCTAAAAGAGCCATTTGAAAGTTATGATCATCCCAACGTGTCGTAATGCGAGCATCATCACGATTCAAAGCTTCCATAAAAGGATGAATCGTGTCATCAAGTCGACCTTTGTTCAAATTATAACCTAACCGTTGCACAGCTGACATTGCATATTGTCGTTGCTGTTCTTTCGTCACCCGTCTCTTCAAAAAAGAGTCTTCTGGCGTCGTACCTTCTTTGGCCAAACGTCGGCGTAACTCAGTCACGCCGGTTTTGACTTGGGCAAAAACTGCGTCTAATTTAGCCACTGTCAATCCCGGTTCGTATTGATTGAGCAAGACATCATAAGGTGTTGCCTCATTTGTTTGCCATAGCGGAATAAATTGCTTTAAGTAGCCAATAATTTTTCCTAAATAAGGTTGAAAAATTTTGTAGTCGTTAGCTTCGCGAGCTTGCGCCCAATAGTCTTGTGCCTGCGACAACGTTTTTTCAAAGGCTATGAAATCTTGTTCTGGGATTTTGCCCGTCATATCATAGTCTTTTTGTGCTTTTTTTAATACCAATTGGCCAAGTTCATCCAATTGACTCGTGTCAGATGAGAGCGCTTTTAATATGCTTTGTCGTTGTTCTCCTGTACTGACTGTAAATATCTTCTGCGCTAAGTAAGCATCAACATCAACGCGAAAATGTCCAGCATCTTTGGGCATACCAGTCAAAGCATACCAGTCAAAGCATCCCAGCCAGAAAGCGCTGCAATTTCAGATAATAATGTCTGTTCTTTAACGGAATCAAACAAGTCTTGTTGCGTCGTCATGATTTACCTCATTCTCCAATTAAATATTATTAATTTTATCACTTATTTATCTAATTTAGAAGTCGTTTTTGTATCAGTCATACGCCAATAAACTAATAAACTAATAAAAATCACTACTGTAACATAAATAAAAAATAGATTTTCATGATTAATTTTTCTGAGATAGAGCGCCAAATATTCAACTGTACCACCAAAAATAGCGACCGTCAGTCCGTAAGGTAAACCAACACCTAAAGCGCGGATTTCTGTTGGAAACATTTCTGCTTTGACGATGGCGTTAATTGAGGTATAGCCTGTCACAATCACCAAGCCTGCTAACATGACCCAAAACGCCTCCCAACTCGTTGTAGCATGTTGCAAGGCCACAAAAATTGGTATTGTAAAAATTGTTCCTAGTCCACCAAACCAAAATAGTAATGGCCGTCGTCCAATTTTATCAGAAATTGCACCCGCGATTGGTTGTAAAATCATAAAAATAAGTAACGCTAGAAAATTAATTCGTGTGACTGACTGGGTTGGTAATCCCACAGAATTGATCATAAATTTTTGCAAGTATGTTGTATACGTATAAAATGCAATTGTACCGCCTAAAGTCAATCCAACCACTGTCAGGACAGCCTTGGGATAACGCATTAATTCTTTCAGACTACCTTTTGACTTTGCTTTCTGTGAAGCAAATTGGTCAGATTCTGCCATGCTCAATCGCAAGAACAACACAATTATTGCCCCAAGGGCACCGATAATAAATGGAATTCGCCATCCCCACTGGATCAACTGTTCAGTTGACAATGTCATTTGCAAGATAATTTGGACACCTAATGCAATTAACTGACCACTAATTAGCGTCACATATTGGAATGAAGCGTAAAAACCACGATGATTTCGACTGGCCATTTCTGATAAATACGTTGCTGAGGTTCCGTATTCACCACCTAACGATAGTCCCTGAAACAAACGTGCCAAGACTAGAATAATTGGCGCAATAATACCAATATGAGCATAACTTGGTGTGATAGCAATCACCAGTGAGCCACTCGCCATAATGAGAACTGATAATGTCAAAGCCGCTCGGCGACCGTGCTGATCAGCATATTTTCCCAAAATGAGGCTACCTAATGGGCGCATCAAAAAACCAATCGCAAAGACCCCAGCTGTGCTTAACAATTCAGCTGTTTTGTCATGACTTGGAAAAAATGATGGCGCAAAATAAACAGCGAATGAAGCATAAACATACCAATCAAACCACTCTATCAAATTACCAAGCGATCCTTTTAAAATGTTGCTAATAATCTCTCGTTCTGAACGTTGTACTTGCATACGATTCACCCCTTTTTCCTTACTGTAACGAAATCCGAATGACTATTCACCGTCGGTTTGCACAAACAAAATCATTTTGTTTGTACAATATGTTAAGTTGTGCCATAATAATGGTAATTTTCTGGAGGCAAACTATGAAGTTTAAATCGTTATTAAATGAACCTTTGATGGGTCAATATACTGTCGCAGCTGGTGAAGAAGGATTATCTCGAGAGGTTAGTCAGGTTGGTGTTGTTGACGCGCCGGATTTTGAAAAATATTTATTACCCGGACAGTTAATTTTAACAACTGGTTACCTCTTCCATGATAATTTACCACTATTACGTAGTTTAATTATTGAACTAGATAAACACAACGCTGCTGGATTAGGCATTAAATACAATCGTTACTTCACAGAATTACCGCGTGATGTGATTGTTTTAGCCAATAAACATCGAATTCCTATTATATGGACCCCTGCTGATGAAGTAATTTCTATTACAATTCGTAATTTAAATGACGTTATCTTGAGTAAACATACGGGTGAATTACACGAAATTGTGAAAATCAATCAAGAATTATCGGCAATCAACCATAATAATACTTATCAACACTTGCTTGATTTAAGTGCCCAAATTTTAGAAGCGCCACTCTTATTATTAGATTCTCACTTTACAGCAATATATGCCAGTACATCTTTACTCAAGGAACGTGATTTTTTCACTAAATTTTTACGTGAATCTTCCGGGATTGCTTATCTGAATCTTCAAGAGAAAGTTCGTGTCACTTTTAAAGGTCAAGATTTTGATATTTTGCCCATTTTTTCTGCCTTAAAGGAAAATAAAGCTTTCGTGGCAATTGCTACTTCAGAAGATCGATTGTCTGACTTTCAATTGTTGAAACGTGAACAAGTCATTAACGCATTGGGATTTGCAAACTCTCGCACCGATCTCATTAATGAAACAGAATTCCGTAATCGCTCTGGTTTTTTTCTGAATGTCATGGAATCAGGCCTAAGCCAAGAAGCAATCAGTCACTACTTGAACGATGCCAATATTGACGTTACGGCACGCTATCGTGTTGCAGTATTAGACTTTACCACAAAGAAAACAGTCATTGAAACACGGCAATTTGAAATTCTTCAAGCACTCACTCGGTGGTTCATTCGGGAATCAAATTGGTCCGTATTAATCTTTTCTCACAAACAACAGCTTGTTTTACTGATTAATATGACCATTGACACGCGTTCTTTTTTGCAAGAATTATATGATTTTTTAACTGAACAAGATAAACTAGAATATTATTTTACCATTGGCTTTTCACGCGTTACTGGTGAAATGAAACAATTAGCGGAGCTCTACGAGCAAGCAAATAACGCTTTGAAATTAACAACTAAAACCCACCCCATTATGCGCTTTAGGCCAAAAAGTGCGCATGAACTGCTTCATCTACTACCGCCACAAGAAAGCCATGCCTTTGTTGAAAAAACACTTGGCCCTATCTTGGACAATCCTGAACTACTCAAGACACTAGAAACATATATTTTTTTACATCAAAACGTTACAGCAGTAGCTGGCGCAATGTTTGTACACCGTAATACAATCAATTATCGCTTGAAGCGTATTGCGGAGCTGTTAGATGTTAATTTAGAAATGCCCGATGTGTTAGTGGATATTCAGCTGTCATTATTGTTAATTAATTAGTCACTTTGCATAAATCACAAAAATAAGTTTGTGCAAAGAAAAATTAGTATTTGATGATAAACATGATAAAATTGTTTCCAATCAAGGAGGCATTACTTATGATCGAATACACAAATCTAGCGGTGAACCACGACGGTACCATTCGTGGTCTCAAAAAGAAGCACGTTCAAATGATCGCCATTGGCGGCACAATTGGTACCGGATTATTTTTAGGAGCAGGTAATTCAATTGCGAAGACAGGTCCTTCAATTCTGATTGTTTATGCAGTATTGGGCGCTTTCTTCTTCATGATGATGCGAGGCATTGGCGAAATGTTATATGCTGACCCGTCGCAACATACATTTGTCTCCTTTATCAGTAAGTATGTGGGCGCAGGTGCAGGCTATTTTGCTGGTTGGTCTTATTGGATTGGTCTTGTTTTCGTTGCAATGGCTGAATTAACAGCGGTTTCTACTTATGTTAAATTTTGGTTCCCCAACTGGCAAACATGGATCATTCAAGTTGCTTTTCTCTTCATTTTGACAATGATTAACCTCATCGCCGTTAAACTGTTTGGAGAAACCGAATACTGGTTTGCGATGATAAAGATCATCGCCATTGTTGCCATGATTGTAACAGGATTATTCTTGATTGCAACAGGCTTCAAGGCCCCTGCTAGTGGTGGCCACACGGTTGCCTCATTTGGCAATGTATTTTCTAACTTCACACTATTTCCAAATGGTGCAAGTATGTTCTTCGCTGCCTTTCCAATGGTATTTTTCGCCTTCCAAGGCATGGAATTCGTTGGTATCACAACAGCTGAAACACAAAACCCACGTGAGGTTTTGCCAAAAGCGATTAACACGATTATTTTCCGTATCTTAATTTTCTATCTTGGTGCTATGATTATCATCATGTCCATTATTAATTGGCATGTGATTGCTAAAACACCTGATGAAAGTCCATTCGTTATGGTCTTTCAATTAGCTGGTTTCAAAGCCGCCGCGTTAGTTATCAACTTTGTTGTTCTAACATCAGCCGCTTCGGCACTCAATTCTGCTATTTATTCAGCAGGTCGACACTTTTATCAACTGGCCGAAGAGTCTGATTCCAAGCTCATGGGGAATTTCCGAGAAATATCATCAAACGGTGTTCCCGCTAAAGCAATTATTCTGACTGCCGTGTTAGTACTGTTGTCACCTGTTATTAATTCAATTCCACAAATTACTAGTGCTTTTGGATTTATCACATCAATTTCGTCAAACATGTATATTATCGTTTATGCGATGACAATGTACGCTCATCGTAAGTTCCGTGAATCAACTGACTTTATGCCAAACGGGTTCGTCATGCCTGGTTACAAATGGACCAGTCCCTTGACACTTGTATTCTTCGCGGCAATTTATATCAGTTTGTTCTTCCAAGCTGATTCACGAATGTCAGCTATTGGTGCCATTGTCTTTACTATCATTTTTGGTTATCTCTCACATCGTAAGTTTTCATCAAAAGTTTCGACTTCAACGTCAACAGCGTCATAAACATATTAAAAGGGATCCAACATTATTGGATCCCTTTTAATATGTTTATAGTTCCGGTTCGTAAAAGCGACCGACAGTATGCTCAATTTTCCATGTTGATGAAAACGCGTGTTCATCAACTTCTTTCATTGCTTCACGCAATTCAAAGCGTTCCTGTTGCGTAATCACTGTCAGCAGTACTGAACGTTCTTGACCAGTATAACCACCGCGAGCATCGTTAATAATAGTGACACCGCGACGCATTTTACGCTGAATACCGTCAACCATTTCGTCCGGCTTCGTCGTAATAATCATGACTTGCATCTGTTGTTGACGGGTATAAAAAGCGTCAATCATACGTGAACTAATAATGACACCAACAATCGAATACAGCGCATATTTCCAGCCATAAGTTAATCCAGCACCAATCATAATAAGGGCGTTGAACGCCAAATTAATGGGTCCCATTTTGAAGCCAAAGTGTTTTTTAACTAACATGCCAATGACATCTAATCCGCCGGTTCCTACGCCATATCGTAATGCCGTTCCAACAGCCATACCATTTAAAGCACCACCAAACATGGCATTAATTAAAGGATCTGGCGTTAACACGCGAGTTGTATCAAACAGTGGCATCAAAGCTGAACTGAGAAGTACAGCCAACGTGGTGAAAGTAGCAAAACGCCAAGACAACTGCCACCAAGCAATCACCAACATTGGTAAATTAACCAACGCCAATGCGAGCGCGACCGGAATTTTTTCACCACTTAAAGTGGAAACTAACTGGGCAAATCCAGTAAACCCTGATGAATAGATATGACCAGGATGCCAGAAGTAATTCATTGCAAAAGCAACAATCACACCGTAAAATATAGCACCACCAACACGACTCGCGTATTGATTTTTCATGAAATTATGAAATATTTTTTGCATCAATCACTCGGCTTCTGGTACAAATAAACCTAATTCATTCAACTGTTTTGTTTCAACACGCGTTGGTGCTTCCGTCATCGGTTCAGTTGCTCGTGAATTTTTAGGAAAAGCAATGACTTCACGAATATTTTCTTGTCCGGCCAATAACATTGCTAAACGGTCTAGTCCAAGCGCGATACCACCCATTGGCGGGAAACCAAATTCCATGCCTTCAAGCAAGAAACCAAATGCCTCATGCGCTTTTTCAGGTGTAAAACCAAGTGCCTTAAGCATTTTTTCCTGAATGTCCATACGGTGAATACGGATTGATCCTGAGCCTAACTCATAACCGTTCAAGACCAAATCATAACTTTGCGCATGCGATTTATGTGGATCTTCACCATCATCAAGATAGTGTAAATCTTCTTCATTTGGCATTGTAAATGGATGGTGGGCAGCAATCCAACGGTCGAAATCTTCTGAATATTCAAATAATGGCCAATCAACAATCCATGCAAATGCCCAAGGATTTGTTTTGTCCACCAAATCAAGATCAGCAGCTGTTTGACGGCGGAGATAATCCAAAGTAGCTGACACAACATCATTACGACCAGCACCAAATAACAACAAGTCTCCCGTCTGACCACCAACGCCAGCTATCAAAGCTTGACTATCTTCTGGTTTAAAGAATTTGGCAATTGGACCAGTTAGTCCGTCATCAGTTACCTTTAACCATGCCAAACCTTTAGCACCAAACCGTTCAATATATTGTGCCAATTTGTCAATGTCTTTACGAGAATAGTGATCGGCACCGCCCGGTACAGCGATTGCTTTCACAACACCACCAGCTTTAACAGCGTTGGCAAACACGCCAAATTCACTATTTGAAACGGTATCAGAAAGATCATGAATTTCATAAGCAATTCGCAAATCAGGTTTGTCCGTACCAAAACGATCCATTGATTCTTGCCATGTTAGAGTCGGAATGGTGGTCGTATCAAGATCAAAGTTCACGACATCGTTCATCATTGCTTTGACCCATTCATTGACCAGTTCCCGAATTTCATCAGCAGTCATGAATGATGTTTCCACATCCATTTGTGTAAATTCAGGTTGTCGATCACCACGCAAATCCTCATCACGGAACGCACGTGCGATTTGGAAATAGCGATCAAATCCAGCCCCCATCAATAGTTGCTTGAATAGTTGAGGTGATTGTGGCAACGCATAAAACGATCCGGGGAAAACGCGAGATGGCACCAAGTAATCACGGGCACCTTCAGGTGTAGACTTAGCCAAAATTGGTGTTTCAATGTTGATAAAATCATGTGTATCCATGAAGTGCATGGCACTGGACATAATTTTAGACCGAACGCGTAGGTTCTTTTGCATTTCTGGTCGACGCAAGTCTAAATAACGATACTGCAACTTGAGTTCCTCATTAGCATTAACGTTATCCTCAATATAAAATGGTGGTGTTTTTGACGTTGCCAAAATTTTGGCTGATGTCACATCAACTTCAACGGCACCAGACTTAATTTTATCGTTAATTTGGCTAGCATCACGTTTGATGACTTTACCAGTCACAGCAACAACATATTCACTTCGCATATCTTCGGCGACAGTCAAAGCTGATTGGTTAGTAGCATTGAATGTTAATTGCACAATGCCTTCGCGATCACGTAAGTCAACAAATATCAAGTCACCAAAATCACGACGCTTTTGCACCCAACCACTCAATGTCACCGTTTGGTCAAGATAACTTTCGTCAATTAAACCTGCATATGTTGTTCGTTTCATTGTTCGTCTCCTTGTGCATCAATAATTGTTGGCAAATCTGTATAAAGATCAGCCAATTTAACAAGTTGCTGTTCACCAGTTGCCATGTTTTTAATATTAGCAGCGTGTGCTGCTAACTCTTTTTCCCCAACAGTCACGACGTACTTAGCATTGTGACGATCCGCTGTTTTAAACTGTGCTTTTGCTGAGCGATCCAGATAATCACGTTCAGCAACGAAACCAAATGACCGGATTGCTTGCACGATTTGCATAGCTGCAATATCTGTTTCATCACCGATGTTGACAACATAAAAATCAAGGTCATTATCGACTTCTGGTGCAACACCCTGCGCGTTTAACAAACTCACCAAGCGCTCCATGCCAATACCAAAACCAACGCCAGCTGTTTCAGGACCACCAAAAACAGATACCAATCCTGAATAGCGACCACCGCCGGCAATTGTTGCAGCACCTTTTAATTGCTCATCAACTGTCATAACTTCAAAGATTGTATCGTTATAATAATCCAAACCACGAACCATTGTTGGGTCAATTTCAAAGTCAAGATTCAAAGCCGTCAACAATGCTTGAACTTTTTGGAAGTGCTGTTGTGAGGCTTCAGACAAATAATCCAAAATTGAAGGTGCGTCAGCCACAAAAACTTGATCTCGTGGATCTTTTGAATCTAAAACGCGCAGTGGATTTTTCTCCAAACGCGCCTGAGAATCGGCAGATAATTCAGAACGATGTGGCGTAAGATAGTCAATCAATGCTTGGCGATAATCATCTCGTGACTGCTTATCACCCAAAGTATTAATTGCAACACGCAAATTCTTTAAACCAAGGGTTTGGAACAAATCAATTGCCATCGCAATAACTTCGACGTCAAGTGCTGGTGATGAGGAGCCAAAAGCTTCTACACCAATTTGATGAAATTGGCGCATACGCCCTGCTTGTGGACGTTCATAACGGAACATTGGTCCAATGTAAAATGATTTATAAGGCTTATCAAATTCTGGCCCATATAATTTATTCTCGACATACGCGCGGACAATTCCGGCTGTTCCCTCTGGTCGTAGGGCAATGTGGCGATCACCTTTATCATGAAAATCATACATTTCCTTAGTGACAACATCTGATGTATCACCTGCTGAACGAGAAAAAACTTCAAAATTTTCAAATATTGGTGTTCGAACTTCTTTAAAATTATAGTCACCAAATAATAAACGCGCAACATTTTCAACGTGTTGCCATTGGCTTGTTTGATCTGGTAATAAATCAGCAGTACCCTTAGGGCGCTGGAAAAGTGGTTTTGCCATCGTATTTTAATTGCTGACAGTCATATTACGACAAGTCAGTTGTTCTCCTTCTGTTTTTGACATTAAAACTGAAAAAGCGCCCTCAACGATTATTCGTTAAGGGCGCAATTGCACGGTACCACCTTAGATGTTGATGCATACACATCACTTAGATTGCTTATCGCGCTACCACGCACTGCCTTATACAACAGTGTCCTCCAAGGTGTCACAAATTACGTCATCGTTTTGCTTGCATCACCCGCAAAATTTCTGATAGTCCAGACCATAATTTTTCCAATTCATCGGCTTTAATATATGCCTTAATGATATAGTTATCTCACCTCAAAGTCAAGCCAATTACAAGACATAATTACTTATCAAAACGATATACTTTTGCTTCATAAGGACGAAGTGTTGTCAAAGCGTCATCTTCATAATTACTAATGAGGACTGACGCGTTATCTGGCACATGATAATCGCGCGTCAATGTTTCGCTGGTAAAGTTATTGATTACCAATAATGACTCATTTTGACCGACACGACGATAAGCGTAAACTTGTTCATCTTCAGGATCCAACAATTCGTATGTGCCTGTCGTTATAATTGGTAATTCATGACGTAAGCGGATGAGCTTTTGGTAATAATAAAATGTTGAGTTTAGGTCTGCTAACGCAGCTTTGGCATTAATGGTGTCATAATTATCATTCATCTTTAACCATGGTGTGCCGGTTGTGAAGCCCGCATTTCTGCTATCGTCCCACTGCATTGGTGTTCGAGCGTTATCACGACCCTTGGCATGCACATACTTCAGCATGGTTGCCTCATCAGTTAAGTGATCTTTATCAATCAAGTATTTGAAAGCATTTTTAATTTCAACATCATCAAAATCATCACGTTGCAAATTGTAGGCATTGGTCATGCCAATTTCTTCACCTTGGTAAATATAGGGCGTTCCTTGCATGAAATGAAGCAAAGTGGCTACCATTTTAGCAGATACAACGCGATATTCAGGACGGTCATCCCCATAACGACTCACAGCACGTGGTTGATCATGATTATCCCAATAAAGTGAATTCCATGCTTTACCAGCCAAATCATTCTGCCATTTTGAGAGATTTTCTTTCAAATCAACGAGGGAAACTTTTTTGTCATACCATTTTCCAAGTGCAGGATTAGGATTATTATCAAGTCCCATGTGCTCAAATTGGAAGACCATGTTTAGTTCTGAGTTGTCTTGATTGGCATACTTAATGGCATTTTCAATATCAACACCTGAAGCTTCACCGACTGTCATCATATCAGCTCTGTTTAAGACTTGTTGACGCATTTCTTGCAAGTATTCATGGACATGCGGACCGTTGGCAACGGCTTTATCTGAATTACCATACTCGCCCCCCTCTGGCACTTCACCATCAGGCAAGCCATCTGGCTTAGAAATGAGGGAAATAACGTCCATTCGGAAGCCATCAATGCCCTTATCCACCCAGAAATTCATCATGTCAAAGACAGATTGACGTACTTTAGGATTAACCCAATTTAAATCAGGTTGACCTTCGACAAATAAGTGTAGATAATATTGCCCTGTTGCCTCATCAAATTTCCAAGCTGGCCCAGAGAAAAATGAGCCCCAGTTATTAGGCTCGTGTCCATCCACTGGATCACGCCAAATATAAAAATCACGCTTATCATTATCTTTTGAACTCCGGCTTTCAATAAACCATTTATGCTGATCTGAGGTATGATTAACAACCAAATCCATCAAAATTTTGATGCCCTTATCATGCGCTTTTGCTAGCAAGCGATCAAAATCAGCCATTGTACCAAATTTGGCATTGATATCTTCATAATCGGAAATATCGTAACCATTATCTTTGTCTGGTGATGCATAGACAGGATTTAGCCATACAACATCGGCACCTAATTTTTTAATGTAATCAAGGCGTTGCTCGATACCCTGTAAATCACCGATACCATCTCCATTAGCGTCTTGAAAAGACCTAGGATAAACTTGATATACAACTGCTTTTTGCCACCATTTAATTGTTTCTGTCATGATAATTCTCCTTTTTTAATTACGATTTTCTTCTTTTACGGTCCAGATTAGGCAACCACCAATCATCAAGAAGACGCCGGCAATTGCTAACATGTGTGCCATTGATTTACCCACTGCTGGGAAAATTGCAAAACTAGCAACTGACGCCACAATTTGCGGAATGCAGATAAAACAATTGAACAATCCCAAATAGATGCCATCATGCTTACCATCTAAGGTATTCGTCAAGATGGTAAATGGAATAGAAATTAACGCAATCCAACCAATACCAATCAAAATGAATCCAATCAGTGATGAAAGATGTGTATGACCATAGGCAACAACAATAAAGCCAATGCCACCAACAATCAAGCTGAGAAAATAAGCACTTTTACGCGTTTTATTATTCAAACGCTGGAATAAAATTCCCACCACAATTGCCACAACTGAGTAAACAGCCTGTAAAATACCAAACCAATTACCAGCCGCTTGATAACCCGCAGATGCAGGATCTGAAACATGCCAAATGTTCTCTGACAAAGCACCAGTTGAGTATGTCCACATATATGGAATACCAAACCAAACAAAGAATTCAACCACACCTAGTGTCCAAAATACTTTAGGGGCATGTTTTAAAATCGTCATAAATGATTCATGCTTCTTAGTGTCCACATTGTAGCCATGATAATATGCCAACGTTTCTGGATCGTATTCTTTAACATTCATAATAGTAAAGACAGTTGAAATTAACAAAATAGCCGCTGCCACATAAAATGAAATTTTAACAGAATTTGGTACAACACCTCGGGCTGCCGTGTTAGCTACCCCAAATGATGTCAAAATAAACGGAAATACGAAGGCAATTACGCCACCTAAACTGCCCCAAATATTTTGCAAACTCCAAGCTTTATCGGTTTGCTTTTCATTAACCATGTCAGGAATAATCATCTTGAACGGTTGCATGGAAACATTAGAAGACAAATCCATGAACAAAACTGTCACTGCACCAAACCATAGTGCTGTCAGTGAACCGTACCCAAATCCAAATGATCCGGTATTTGGCAAAAGCAATAATACGATTACGGAAACTAAACATCCGCCAATCAAATAAGGCATTCGCCGACCCAACTTAGGTAGCCAAGTTTTATCAGAAAACAAACCAATTAACGGTTGCGTAATCATGCCTGCTAATGGTGGCAAAATGAAGAAAAACCCCAATTTTGTTGGATCTGAACCTAACGTTTGAAAGATTCGACCCATGTTACCAGTTTGTACTGAAAATGCGACTTGAACACCAGCATAACCAAAAGTCATCAAAAATAATTGCATGCTAGTCAGCATAGGAAGCTGACCCTTTTTTTGTGTCTTACTATTCAACATATTCACTCTCCTTTTAAGTGATTTTAGTTTACACACGCTATTTTAAAGTAACCGCTTACATTTTATGCCGTCATGTTCCTTCAAAATAAACTTTTGATTCATAGGGCCGTAATGTGTCGCCTTTATCATCACCGTAATTACTTAAAATCATATTCGCGCCATCATTCAATGGATAATGACGCGTCAAGGTTTGATTCGTAAAGTTACTGATGATTAATAGCTCAGAATCAACCCCACTGCGTTTGTAAGCATAGACTTCTGTGTCATCAATGTCCAAAACACTGTAATGACCATTAGTGATGATTGGCATTTGCTGTCGTAATGCAATTATCTTTTTGTAAAAATAAAAAATGGATTGTTGGTCAGCTAACGCTTGTGCCACGTTGATTGTTTCATAATTCGAATTAACTGCTAGCCAAGGTTTTCCCTTTGTAAAGCCAGCCTGATTACTATCATCCCATTGCATGAGCGTGCGTGCATTATCACGTGAGGAATGATGCACATAGGTCATCATCTGTTCTGGTGACACACGTTGCTGTTCAATCACTAAATCTTGATAGGCATTTAAGGTATCAATATCTTGGTATTGTTGAATTGATGGCCAATCAACATTTGTCATGCCGATTTCTTCACCTTGGTAAATGTAGGGTGTTCCCTGCATAAAGTGCAATGTTGTGGCTAACATTTTTGCAGAGACAACGCGATAAGCTTCAGAATCATCACCAAATCTTGAGACCACACGTGGCCGATCGTGATTGTTCCAATAAAGACTGTTCCAAGCTTTGCCATCAAGTGCTGTTTGCCATTTAGATAAGATTCGCTTCAAATCTACCAAATTGAACCGCTCGTCACTCCACTTTCCCAATCCTTCACGGCTATTATCAATTTCCGTATGCTCAAATTGGAAAATCATTTGTAATTCATGACTGTCAAACCCAGCATACTTAATCGCATCTGACGTTGTTACTCCGGGGGTTTCGCCAACGGTGATAATATCGTTGCGTGACAACACCTTAGCATTCATTTCCTGCAAATATTGGTGTACCTTTGGTCCATTGGCAACAAATGTCATTGACGATCCATGATTATCAGCGTTCACATTAGGATCATTTGGCAAACCTGTTTGTTTAGAGATGAGATTGATGACATCCATTCGGAACCCATCTATCCCTTTGTTCAGCCACCAAGACATTGTTTCATAGATTGCTTCACGTAGCGCTGGATTTTCCCAATTCAAATCAGGCTGTTTTTTTGAGAAAAGATGTAAGTAGTATTGTTTTGTTTTCTCATCAAACGCCCAAGCTGATCCACCAAAATCCGACAGCCAATTATTTGGCTCGTGTCCATCAACAGGGTCTCGCCAAATGTAATAATCACGATACGGATTATCACGTGACTGACGACTTTGCTGGAACCACTGATGTTCATCAGATGTGTGGTTGACAACCAAGTCCATCATGATTTTTAGGCCCAACTCATGGGCAATTGTAATCATTTCATCCACATCCGCCATCGTGCCAAATTCTGGTAAGATTTTGCGATAGTCACTGATATCGTATCCGTTATCATCATTTGGTGATTGGTAAATCGGACTTAGCCAGATGACTTGCACCCCTAGTTCTTTTAAATATGGGAGTCGTTGAATAATACCCGGAATGTCGCCAACACCATCACCATTACTATCCTGAAAACTGCGCGGATAAATCTGGTAGACGGTTGCTTTTTGCCACCATTTATTTTGATTCATTATCATGCCTCATGATTCCTAATTACCTTTTTAATATTTGAGTAAACGTTTACGCAATTAATATTGTAACCGCTTTCATTTCGTTTGTCAACTTATTTTGGGTTATAATATAACTTATGGCTATTACAATCAAAGATATTGCAAATAAAGCTGGTATTTCAGCCGCTTCCGTCTCACGTATTTTAACTAATCGTGGGCGTTTTAGTGAGGCAACAGCACAACGTGTTCGGCAATTAGCTCACGAAATGGGATACTATAAGAATCAATCAGCCGCCGATTTATCACAAAAAGAAAGCCGCGTCATTGGTGTATTAGTGCCAACCACGCATACTAACTTTGCTGATGAAATCATTAAAGGCATGCAAGCAAAGGCTTTCGAATTAGACTATGAACTGTTAATTGCTTTCGTTGAAACGGACAGCTAGCAGCAAATCAAAACTGTTAAATCATTGCTTTCCCGGCAACTATTGGCAGTTGTCATGTTAGCCATTGATATCGAAGATCCTGTTTTTGAGGTCTTAACAAAGGCTGACGTACGCTTGCTGAGTGTCTCTAACCAACTCAATAATGTGATTCCCTCTATTTCCTCTGATAACTACGCTATGATGCACACTATCGTGGATTATTTATACAATCAAGGACACCGCAAAATGGCCTTAATTGGCGCGTCCAATCCAGATCCTATTGTTGCAGTTTTAAGGCGAAAAGGTTTTATTGATGCACTGTTAGATCATGGTATTACCTATAATCCCGAATTCATCTGGGGCGTTGATAATGATTATCAAACTGGCTTAGACGCTATCAAAAAATTCGGTGCGCCTTTACCTTTTACTGCTGCTATTGGCTCAGCGGACATTATTAGCATTGGCTTACTCAATGGTGCAAAAGATGCTGGCATTGCTGTCCCTCAAGATCTATCAATTGTGACCATCGATGGGACAGAATTAACCCAATTAACACGTCCTATCTTAACGGCTGCGCAGCAAAACTTTGCACAAATGGGAGAATTAGCTATTATGGCTCTCGCTGATCACACCCTCTCGCCGCATACCGTCACTTTTACTGATATCACAATTAAACAAGGTGGTACAGTGGCAAACATTAATTAAAACAACAAAAGAGTGTCAGTGTATAAAAACACTGACACTCTTTTCATCATCTATTGCATTTTAGCTTCAATATTTGCCAACGTCACTTCTGAAGTTGACTCAAAATTCAAGTCCGCTCCTGACAAAACATCTGCGTTACCAATGGCTAATGATGTCTCACCTGCCCCATTGATTGACGCAATACCAGCAGTTGAATCTTCCAATCCAATGACATTTTCTGGATCTAAATGTAAGACCTCCGCAGCACGAACGAAGATTTCAGGATCAGGTTTTCCCTTTGTCAAAGTGGCGGGATCAACAATGCCAACAAAATACTCGGTCAATCCCAAATGATCTAGAATCATTGGTGCGTTTTTAGAAGCTGATGCCACCGACATTGTATAGCCAGCTGCCTTAGCTGATTGAATGAAATCTTTCATGCCAGGCAAAATATCATCTTCAGTCAATGTTGAAATGAGTTGTTGATAATTATGATTTTTCTTTTCTGCTAATGCTTCTTTATCTGCTTGAGAAAAATCATTGGCATGATCTCCAGCATCCAAAATCATTTGCAAGGAAGCCATGCGACTGATGCCCTTCAAACCTTCAGCCAATTCTGGTGTCCAAGTTGTGCCAACCTCATCAGCTGTTTGATGCCAAGCTTCACCATGAAAGCGCGCCGTGTCAGCAATAACTCCATCTAAATCAAAGGCAAAACCTTTAATATCTGAAAATTTAGCCATTTTTATTTATCCTCACTTTTTTTAATTTGGTAAGTTACAGTATATGTTTTTGTTTCATTTGCTGGCAAAACAATATCGCCAAAGCCTTCATGATTAACCGCATCAGGCAAAGTCTGCATCTCAATAGCAAGCGCTGTTTTAATGTCACTGCTATCGTCAGGATTGGCAGTGAATACAACAACACCATTGCGATCTGAATCCACTGTCAAGGTCAAACTTTCATCGGGTGAAGTTAGTCCTACACCTTCCCCTTGACGGCTTGGATCTAATACCCAAGCATCATCATAATGCTCTTGTCCCAAGGCGTGTAAATGCGCAAAATCAAATTTTGTATTTTGATTATCAATCACGTTACCGGTTGGAATCGTGTTGTTATCAACTTCAAGATGTTGACGTGACGCAATTTGTAATTTATGCTGACTAATATCTTGATCCTTGCCAACTAAATTAAAGTATACGTGCGTCATTGGGTTGAACAATGTATTCTCGGTTGAAACGCCACTAAATATAATATCTAGACGATCTTCATCGTCCAATCGATAAGTCACTTGGGCAGCTAATTGACCGGCAAATTCATCATCAAAGGTACGTGTAAAATTAATTTCCGCCGCTGTACCCAAATTTCTTGCTTCACCGTGCCAATTAACCGCGTCAAAACCATTGATGCCAGAGTGTAAAACATTGCCATGATCATTTGGCGTTAATGTAAAATGTGCCCCATTAATATCATAATCAGTTTTTGATAAACGGCCACCAACACGACCAATTGTGTTTCCAAAATGTAATGGATTATCCAAATACGCGGCTAAATCATCAAATTGTACTAACAATTCTTGTTTGACACCGTCACGTTCAACGGAAAACGATTGCCAAGTTGCCCCGTATGAAATCGCAGTAATCTGTGTGTGATTGATATTTTCTAGGGTAAACGCCGTCACGACTTTTCCGTCAGGTAATTGCCCAAAATCCTTCTCTACTACTTTCATGATATCCTTTCCTGCTATACAGCAAATGAGCGATTCCTCGCTCATCATCATGCTTATTACTTTGTCAATTCGACATCTTGCCCTGATAGGTCAATCACTAATGGTTCACCTGAAATCAAGTCAACATGTGCACCTTGACCATCGACTGACACTTCCAAAACATGACCGCGGAATACCAAACGGAAAGCATATTTTGTCCAATTCTTTGGTAAGAATGGCTTCAAGTGGAGTTTACCATCACGAACACGCATGCCGGCAAATCCTTGCACAATCGCTAACCATGAACCTGTCATAGCGGTTATATGCAAACCATCTGACGTATCATTATTATAATTATCTAAGTCCAAACGGGCCGCACGTTCGTACATTTCAACTGCTTTATCTTCCATTTGTAAGTCAGCAGCCAAAATTGAGTGAACAGAAGGCGACAATGATGACTCATGCACTGTCAATGGTTCATAGAATTCAAAGTTGTTACGCTTTTCTTCTTCTGTAAACGCGTCTGGGAAATAGAACATAGCATGTAATGTATCAGATTGCTTAATATATGGCGAGCGCAAAATGCGATCCCATGACCAGTTTTGGTTAATTGGACGAATGTCTTGTGGCATATCAGCGATTGGTGTCAAATCTTTATCCAAGAATGTATCATGTTGAACAAAGATATGCTTTTTACCTGTCTTGGTATCAACATCAGCCTCTGGCAAATACATTTTATCAACAATTTCTTGCCACTTTGCTAATTCTTCATCCGTCAAAGCCAACTTAGCTTTTTCATCAGCATTAATTTCATCGTAGTGTTCAAGTGAGTATTGCAAAACCCACTTAGCCATCCAATTTGTATAGAAATTGTTATTAACATTGTTTTCATACTCGTTGGGACCCGTAACACCATGAATCATGTACTGATCGTTTCGGGCAGAATAGTGGACACGATCTGCCCAGAAGCGTGCGATATTATACAAAACTTGTGCGCCATCACCATCAAGCCATGAGTGATCTCCTGTGATGTTTGTATAATTATAAATCGCATAAGCAATTGTCGAATTACGGTGAATTTCTTCAAAAGTAATTTCCCACTCGTTGTGTGACTCAATACCATCAAAGGTCACCATTGGGTACAAAGCACCCTTTAAGCCTTGTTCTTTGGCATTATGGAATGCACCATCCAACTGATCAAAACGATATTGTAGCAATGAACGGGTCACAGACGGATCAGCAACACCAAGGTAAACAGGAATGGCAAATGCTTCGGTGTCCCAATACGTGGCACCACCGTACTTCTCGCCAGTGAAACCTTTTGGTCCGATATTCAAGCGTGGATCATTACCATAGTAAGTTGAGAATAACTGGAATAGGTTGAAGCGAATACCTTGCTGCGCCGCATCATCTCCTTCAATTTGAACATCAGCTTTTTCCCAACGATTAGCCCATTCTTGCGCATGTGCAGTATAGATATCGTCGTATGTTTGTGTGGCAAGATCCGCAGTTAGTGTTTCACCTGCTTTAATCACTTGAGCTAGGCTATCATAATCACGCGAAGTTGTCACAATCACGCGCTTTTCAAAACTAACTGAACCTTTAGCTGGTACTTCAATGTCAAAGTTATCAGTCACTTCTTTTTCAGAACGGTTCACACCATGCTTTTCACCGCCAACAAAGCTCTGACGGGCAACAACTGTAAATTGTGGCACACCAAACGGATTTTCAATCGTTTGCGTAGCGATAAATGATGAATTAGTGTCATTCCCTGCATCCAAAACTTGCCAAAACTTTTCATCATAATTTGAATCTTCATTGACAACGTCAGCGTCGATACTAGCATCAAAACGAATTGTGTGCGTTTGACCATCAGCAGATGACAACTCATAGTGAATATCTGCCAATTCCTTCACTGCTGCTGAAACTAAGCGCGTGATTTTAAACGTTACGCCAAACACAGTAAACGTTCGATTCAAAACACCATTTTTCATATCCAATGATACTTCAAAATCAGTCACATCATTCTTAGCTAGATCAACTTGATTGCCATCAACGTAAATGTCTGCTTTGACATAGTTTAGCGCATTGATAGCTTTTCCAAAGTAAAGTGGATAACCATTTTTCCACCAACCAACACGTGTTTTATCTGGGAACCAAACACCACCAACGTAAATTCCTTGATGTGTGTCACCGGAATAGACTTCTTCGAACATGCCACGCATGCCCATGTATTCGTTGCCCAAACTCGTCATAGATTCTTGGAGACGTTTATCTTCGGGATTCAAATCATGTGATGTAACTGTCCAAGGATCAACTTCAAAAATTCGTTTCATAAGACTTTCTACCTCTTCAATTTTTCTAATGCTTAGCTTCAGCGCTAATATCTACGACGACCGATCGCACATATTAACGCCGAAGCGTTAGCCATTATTGTGCATCTACTGGATTACTGTGAATTTCATTGATAAACCCAACACTAACAGCACCAATTAACATTAAGATTCCGGATACTAAGATCATTGATGGGAAATGTGAACCAAGTGCGGGGAATAGTGCAAAACTAGCAACCGAGGCTACAATTTGTGGTAAGCAAATTGAGCCGTTAAACAGTCCTAGATAAGTCCCCATGTGATCACCAGGCAATGCGTTGGTTACCATAATGAATGGGTATGCCATCATACCTGCCCATGAAATACCGATTAAAATAAATGAGCCAATCAACAAATACTGTGAGTGAATAAAGAACACTGATGTGAAACCAATTGCCCCCAAAAATAGTGACAAAGCATAACCTGTTTTGTTTTTGTTTGCTGGAATCTTTGATAATACTAGCGACCACACGACGGCTGCAATGGCATAAACCGCTGACATGATACCAAACCAGTTTCCACCATTTTGGTAACCAGCCGTTGTTGGATCAGTTGCATGGAAAATATTGTCTGCCACAGCACCAGTACCGTATGTCCACAAATATTGGAATGCCATCCAGCAAAAGAACTGAGTCAAAGTAACCATCCAAAATGTTTTTGGCGCGCGCTTTAACAAAGTTAAGAAGCCACCTTCACCATCATTTGGTGTGTTCAAAGCATAGCCATGATATAACTCATAAGTGGCATCATCGTATTCTTTTACGTTAAAGACCGCAATCAGTGAAAAGACAACTAAGACGATTGCACCAACATAGAATGAAATAATTACAGATGCTGGCACTTGACCTTTAGGCGCTGTGTTAGCAACACCAATCGCTGTCAGCAAGAATGGGAAAATGGTTGCCAACACAGATCCTGTATTAGATAAGAAGCTTTGAATTGAGTATGCGTATGACTTTTGGTCTTCATTAACCATGTCACCAACAACCATCTTGAAGGGCTGCATCGCAACGTTAGAACTCAAATCCATGAACAAAATTGTGATAGCCCCAAACCATAACCCAGCAGTAGTTGAAAAACCAAAACTACCTGAGTTAGGCAACAAGAACATCACGATGACTGACACAAGAGCGCCAACCAATAAATAAGGCATACGACGACCAAAACGTTTTGTCCATGTGCGATCTGAGAAATAACCAACAAGTGGTTGTACGAACAATCCTGCCAACGGTGGTAGGATAAAGAAAAATCCTAACTTAGTGGGATCAGCACCCAATGTCTGAAAAATACGTCCCATTTGGGAACTCTGCAATGAGAATGCCATCTGCACGCCCAAAAATCCAAAACTCAGCATCCATATGGTTCTCAGCGGCAAGTTGGGCAGCCCCTGCCCTTTTTGCTTATCTGCCATAATTACTTCCTCCAAAAATTATTTTGAAACATAACTTGTTTGCTCTAATCATGCACCAATTCTTTGAACAATTCGCGATAAAATTGTATCTTCTTCATTAGAATTTGGACACATGTTTGAAACAACATTATATGTAACCGTTTACATTTTATAGTATAAAACATTTTAATAATTAATGGAAGCGTTTGTACAATGTTAACGGTAACATCATCACAGACTTGTTGTCTCCCGAACAACAATATCTGGCGAAACGCTGACATTGTTTGTTTCTAAGGTAGTTTCCGATTCAATCTGAGAAATGATTTGTGCGACAATTTTTTCAGCAATTAAGGCAAACGGTTGTCTCACAGTGGTTAATTGTGGCTGAGTCAGCTGATCAATGAACACACCGTCGAATCCGATTACGCCACATTCACGCGGAATATGATAAACACGCTGAACCGCACGTAACACACCAAGTGCAATCCGATCAGTCGCACAAACAATCGCAGTTGGTAATTGAAAATTGTGCATTAAGTTCGTTACTAATGTGTCCGCTAAGTGGGCATGATTTTCAGTTTGATAAACGCTAACGCGACCGCCTTTTTGTGCCATAACTGCTCGATAGCCAGCTTCACGTTGCTTAGCAAAGGGTAAATCTAACGATAAACCAATATAATAAATATCACGATATCCCTGCCGCCACATATATTTAGTTGCTTTTTCAATCCCAGCCTGATTATCCACGTCAACAGATGATAAGGGACAATTTGTTGGCGCTGCGCCATAAAGTGTGACTGGTACGTCAAGCGCTTGCAATTTCGACAAATCTTCTTGTCGCCAGCCGCTGACAATGATGCCGTCAATACTTTTCGTTTCTGCCGTAATATCTAAGCTAATTTCCAGCGTGTAGCCTTTTTGTTGTAGATTTTGAGCTAATCGAATCAATAATTTGGCATAATTCGGTTCAACTGTTGCAACATCTTCTAAAAGTAAGAAACGAATGACATAATGGCGTTGGTTGACTAATGCCCGTG
Organism: Leuconostoc falkenbergense; assembly: GCF_014634805.1. GTDB lineage: Bacteria > Bacillota > Bacilli > Lactobacillales > Lactobacillaceae > Leuconostoc > Leuconostoc falkenbergense. The sequence goes on along the minus strand of NZ_BMBS01000014.1, from coordinate 11,541 downwards.
CGACTTGATTTGGCACATAGCCGACTGCTTCAATTGCTTGTTGTACTAGCGTCATCACTTCAGGTGATACTTGATCTGGATGATTAATTACACGGCTAACTGTCATTTTTGAGACATGCGCCTTTCGCGCAACATCGTTTAAATTCACCATGTCTCATCACCAAATTCAGGTAAACGATAGGGCACAATCACGTTTGTTGCCTTAGTTTGCTCCAGCACAGAACGCTGATCGTTAAACAATAATCGGACCGCTTCACTGCCCAAACTACGCGGTAACACATCAACTGAATAGAAATCCTTACCACCAAGTCGTGCATATTCAGAACGATTAAAAGCAATCGTTGGCAATTTTGGATGTGTGGGCAAATGTGCTTGTGCTTGATTACGTGCCAGATAACCAATTTTGTCATCGCTAGCAATAATGCCGTCGATTTCATGATGCAATTCAAAGTAGCTCTCCAACACCTGCTTTTGAGCATGAAAATCAATTGGTAATGATAAGACTTGACCCTCTGGTTGTGCAAGATGAAACCCAATTTCACGATTTCGCTCATAACGCCAATCAGCCAACGTACGAACAAAAAGTGGTGCTTTTAGATTAAATTGATGAACTAGCTGTCTAGTTGCCTCTTCCCCAGCTCGTCGATTATCATTATCAACATATAAAACATCATTAGCTTGCTCCGGCTCACCAGTGACAACAACACGGGCGTTGTTTTCTCGTAATAATTCAGAAATCGGATCATTTTCAACAGTGTAAAGTAGTATAAACCGGCGAACTTGTCCGGCTTCCACCATCATTTTAACGGCATTATAGACTTCAGACCAATTGCTGCCCGTCGCAGTAGTCAACAAGTATTGCCGCGCAACGAGTTGAGAATTAATCCCAAATAGTAATTGCATGGCAAAATCATTTTCAGCACTATCTGCGGCCTGTGGTTGAAAAACAACACCCACCGTGTTGCTTTCACCTTGTGTTAAGTTCCTTGCAGCAAAATTTGGCGTATAGCCCATATCTTGTGCAATTTTTTTAATACGTTCCTTTGTTTTAACACTAATTTTCGGTGAATCAGCCAACGCGCGCGAAACCGTTGAAATAGCAACTCCAGATTTATTTGCAATATCTTGTATTGTTACCATAGCGACCTCCTGTACACGTTATTTTAACATGAAAAAGATTGGGACTGACGCCCCAATCTTTTTTAACCTTTGACCGAGCCACTCGTCACACCAGAAACGTAGAATCGTTGCAACACAATAAACAAAATCGTAATTGGGATCGCAATAATCACTGCCCCCGCAGCGAAACTCATGAACAATGAATTAGCCGTTTCTTTAGTCATCATCGAATATAATCCGATTGCAACTGTATAATTTTTAACATTGTCACCCATAATAACCTGAGCAAAAATGAAATCCATCCAAGGACCAGTAAAAGCTGTCAATGCCGTAAAGACAATGATTGGTTTAGATAATGGCAAGGTAATTTTGGTGAAAATTTGCCATTTAGTTGCCCCATCTAACATGGCACTTTCATCCAATGAATACGGAATCGTATCAAAAAATCCTTTTTGGATGTAAAATCCCAAACCAGCGCCAGATACATAAACTAATATTAAGGTAAATAAACTTTGCGTCAAACCAGCTGCTTTCAAAATATAATAGATAGCAAACATTGCCATAAAGCCCGGAAACATGTTCAAAACTAAGGCAACCTTCAAAAAAGGACCCTTTAACTTAAATCGTAAGCGACTCAATGAGTATGCCATTGCTAACACTAAAGCTGTGGAAATAAAGCCGCTCACAATCGACACAAATAACGTATTCAAGAACCAGCGACCAAAAGGGTATTGTGAGTTGGTAAAAAGTTGTACGTAGTTATGAAAGGTGTAGGTTTTTGGCCAAAAATAGTTTACAAACGCGCCACCTTCGCCACGGAAACTAGTCAGTATAATCCAGAGAATGGGCACGACCCAAACAATCGCCATGACAGTCAATAATAGATACAAAATCATTGTATTACGGCGTTTTACGCCTTTTAAGCTATGCATTGTTATGCCTCCATTCCAGAATTTGATATTTTCTTATAAGCAATCAATGAGAATGTTGCGGACAAAATGAAGATTAAGATACCAATTACCGAAGCTAAGTTATAATCAGCAGTATTCAAAGTTAAATTGTATAACCAAGTAATCAGCAAATCTGTTGATCCAGCGCCGTAATAATTAGAATTAGCTGGTCCACCACCTGTTAACAAGTAAATCACGTTAAAATTGTTCACATTACCAATGAACTGTTGAATCAAACTCGGTGCCATCACAAACACAATTTTCGGAAATGTGATTGACTTGAAAATTTGAAATTTATTAGCGCCATCAATTTCTGCTGCTTCAATTTGTTCTTCGGATTGATTTTGTAAGATCCCCGTTGTCACCAACATTGTAGCTGGAATACCAATCCATAAGTTGACAACAATAATTGTAAACTTGGCAAACAATGGATTTGTGAAAAATGGTAACGATGTTTTAATCAGACCAGAGTTGATCAATAATGTGTTAACTAGTCCGCCGTCAGCAAACATATTGTTCATAATCAGTAAACTAATGAAGGCTGGAATTGCCATTGTTAAAATGAAGATAGTTCGAAAAACTTTTTTACCTTTGATGCCCTTAGCATTGATCATCATCGCCAAGATAACGCCAAAGAAAAATGAGGTTACTGTTGCTGCAACAGCCCAAATTAACGTCCAAGCCAATACTGGGAAAAAGGTATTGGCCATTTGCCCTGAAATAACATTACCAAAATTCGCAAATCCGACCCAACTAAATAAATTTTTGGGTGGCAAGTGGTTGTGATCGTATGATGTAAAAGCAATCGCAATCATATAAATCAATGGCAAAATGGTAAAGAACAAAACACCTGTCATCGGAATTGCCATCAAAGTCACATGCATTTTTTCGTCAAGCAAGGACGCTAAGTCTTGCTTCAACGTTGGCAGTGTCTCACCGGCTTGTTTCAATTCCCATATTTTACGCGCCGATCCCAAATTAGCACGATATAAGAGAATAAACAGTACCGTAATGATAACCGCTAACATGCCCCACAGTAGCAAAAGCATCGAATTATCACCCGCTTTTAATACAGAAATCCCTAACTTTTTGTCATAAACCAAACCCTGTGCATGTGTTCCCAGCGTTATCATGTTGTGATAAGCTTTTAATCCTGTCGTGAATAACCACGCCACCCAAGATATTTCTAGTAATAAAAAGATGAATCCTTTGAGATATTGCTTATTGGCAATGTTGGCAGCTCCCATAATTATATAAGAAGCCTTAGTTGCACCATCTGCTTTTTTAAATAACTTTGTTAGTGGTATATGCTCTTCAAAAGTCGAATGCTTTTTTCTTTTAAACATCTTTCTTTCCATCCTTCATAAGTATGTACACAGTGAGTGATAGCCACTCACTGCTTTACTTTTATTTAACTGATTTTGAGGCATTTTTAACCAGAGTGGTTAGCTTTGGCAACATTTGACTGTCTGAAATCTTGCCCTTGTATGTGTCGTTAAACAAGGCATCAGCTGATGTCCAGAAATTAGCCATGGCCGGTGAATTAGGCATTGGTGTTGAATAACCTTTCTTCGACATGTCAACAACCGCCTTTGCAAGCGCATCATTTTGAATATTTTGAGAGGCCTGAACTTTTTTAGATGATGGAATGTAGTGCGAATTTTTGAAACCAAGCTTTTGTACCTTGTCACTTGACAAGTACTTGGCTAACTTCATCGCTGCCAACGGTTGCTTAGTATCTTGTTTAACACCAAACAGCTTCACACCCAAGAACGCTTGCATCTGTTTTTCACCAGAACCCAAGTCAACTGTTGGATATGGTGCAATTCCTAAGTTGTCACCGAGTGCTTTTTTATAGTCATTGTATGACCATGGGCCAGACAAAGTTGCCGAAATTTTACCTGATTGTAGCAAACTTAATGTGTTCGTGCTGGATTGAACAACACCCGGATTGTCTTTTTGAGCTTTCATCCACTTCAATACGGATACACCTTTTTTATTGTCAATATTTGTACCCTTTGCTTTTTCACCATTAGCGCCATACAAGGTGTCTCCGGCAGTGTAAAACAGTGGTGAGAAAATGTAGTTAGCACCGGCTGAGGCTAAATTGGTACCCATCTTACCCTTGGATGTCAAACTAGTCCAAGATTTAATATCATCATTACCGAGTTGCGTTTTGTTATAATACAAGACTTGTGACTCAATACCGTAAGGATAGCCGTACACCTTGCCCTTATAGGTTGCAGCTTTCATCGCATTAGAAATTTGTGTTGATTTAAGGCTTTTAGCATATTTGGTGTTTTGATAAATTAATCCCTGAGAAGCTAGCGATCCAATTTGATCATGTGGAAACATGAATACATCTGCAGCAGCCGATGGGTCTTTTTGCAAATTCTTCAATGCATCTGTTGAGCTCGTGTACTTAATAGTGACCTTGACACTAGGGTTCGCTTTTTCAAAATCCTTGACAGCCTGAACGTAGGTTGGTTTTGTATCCGTGTCCACCCACAACTTTAACTTTTTCGTCTTGGCAGCACTTACTGTCGGTGTGTCAATTGAAACACTTAATAATCCAACGGCAGTTGAAGCCGTCAGCAATGTTACCATTGCGCCAGTCGTCACGCTCATCATTTTTCTCATGATGTTTTTCCTCCAGAAAAATTCTCTTTGTATTTTTGATTACGCAATCATCATAAAACATTTACCCGATTAATGCAAGCGCTTACATTTTTATTTTTTAAGAATTGGTCTAGACAAGCTATGATATTTTTATTGATAATAATTGAGCATATTAAAGAAGTATTTTTTTATTAAGTATGAATTATCTGTGATTTTATTACTAACTTAATCATATTTTTCACAAGCATATAAATTTTGGTATGACACTTTTGTGGAAACGCTTGCATTTATTTTTAAATATGCTAATCTAATTTATGTAAGCGCTATCATTTTTTATAGTTGCGATACCCGATATTAAAAAACGAGGAAGAAAAAATGGCTGAAATTCGTTTGGAACACATCAATAAAACATATCCACACATGACAACGCCATCCGTGGCAGATTATAATCTTCAAATTCACGATAAAGAATTTATTGTGTTTGTCGGTCCGTCTGGTTCCGGTAAATCAACTGTTTTACGCATGATCGCCGGCTTGGAAGAAATATCTGGTGGTGAATTTTTCATTGACAATAAATTAATGAATGATGTTCCACCTAAAGACCGAGATATTGCGATGGTTTTTCAAAATTATGCCCTCTACCCACATATGAGCGTGTTTGATAATATTGCTTTCGGCCTCAAATTGAGAAAAGTACCCAAAGCTGAAATCACACAGCGTGTTCAAGACGCAGCGAAAATTCTTGGCATTGAAGACTACCTTGATCGCAAACCCGCTGATTTATCTGGTGGTCAAAGGCAACGTGTGGCGATGGGTCGCGCAATCGTTCGCGATGCGAAAATTTTGTTAATGGATGAACCGCTATCTAACCTCGATGCAAAATTACGTGTTGAAATTAGAGCAGAAATTACCAAAATTCACAAGCGGATTGGTGCCACTACTATTTATGTGACGCATGACCAGACAGAAGCTATGACACTGGCTGATCGCATTGTTATTATCGACCACGGTGATATTCAGCAAGTCGGTACACCACAAGAACTCTACAATGAACCTGCTAACATTTTTGTTGCCACATTCATTGGTATGCCATCAATGAATATGATTTCTGGTCAGTTCAGTCATGATATATTGACCACAAAAGATGGCTTTAGTCTGAAAATTCCGCTTGGTATGGCTAAACAACTCACTGCCCGTGGCTACGAAGGCAAACAAGTTGTCTTTGGTGTCCGACCGGAAGATATTCACTCCGAGCAAGTATCACTCGACACCTATCCCGAAAGTAAAGTTACAGCAACTGTTACCATTGCAGAACTAATGGGCGCCGACTCAATGTTGTATACGCAAGTTGGTTCACAACAACTGATCGCTCGTGTCAATGCTCGCGATTACAATCAACCCGGTGCCTCAGTTGAACTCGCTATCAACACCAATAAAGGACACTTTTTTGATGCCGATACGACACAGCGTATTGTCTAAGACTGTCGCAAATCCCCTGACATTTTAATCCATTAACGAGGCAATTATTTATGAATGAAGCAGCAATTTATCACCGCCCTGAATCTGAATACGCTTATTTATATAAAGCAGATGAACTAAGATTACGCATCCGAACAGCAAAAAATGATATTCAATCAATTAGCGTCGTTGCTGGAGATCCTTATAATTGGCAGAACGGTACTTGGCAAAAATCGGCCAATGTTGTCATGAAAAAAACACTTGTCACTGAAACACATCAATATTGGCAAGCATCATTAACAGCGCCTTTCAATCGCTTAAACTATGGCTTTATTTTAACTGACAATCTCGGCGATTCCATTTTTTATGGTGATCAAGGATTTGAAACACTCACATCCTCTTCAAATGATGACAACAGTTTGATGGGTGCTAATAATTATTTCAAAATGCCCTATTTTCAAGAAATTGATCGTTTTAAAGCACCAGAATGGGTCAAAAAAACTGTATGGTACCAAATTTTTCCTGAACGGTTTGCCAATGGTGACACATCAAATGATCCATCTGGAACATTACCTTGGCGGTCAGGTGATCATCCCACCGCTGAAAGCTTTTATGGCGGGGACTTGCAGGGTATCATAAAGCATTTAGATCACTTCAGTCAACTTGGTATTAACGGCTTGTATCTCACACCTATTTTTAAAGCACCTACTAATCATAAATATGATACGCAAGATTATTTTGAAATCGATCCACATTTTGGTACAAAAGAAGATTTTAAATTATTGGTTGAAAGAGCACATGCGGCCGGAATTCGAGTGATGCTTGATGCCGTGTTCAATCATATCGGTGATCAAAGTCCTCAATGGCAAGATGTTATTGCTAATGGTCGTCAATCAAAATACGCTGATTGGTTTCATATTCATGACTTCCCTGTGCGTTATACGCCGACTGATAATTTTGAATATACTGCAGACGCAAATTATGATACATTTGCATTTACGCCGCACATGCCAAAACTTAATACCGCTAATCCAGAAGTACAAGATTATCTGATTGACATCGCGACCTACTGGATAAAAGAATTTGATATTGATGGCTGGCGTTTGGACGTGGCAAATGAAGTTGACCATCATTTCTGGAAAAAATTCCGCGCAGCAACTACGGCCATCAAGCCTGATATTTATATACTTGGTGAAATTTGGACAAGTGCACAATCATGGCTGCAGGGCGATGAATTTTCGGCCGTCATGAATTATGCTTTCACAGGATCAATTGTTGACTTTTTTGCCAAACAACAAATTTCGCCCTCCCAGATGGTCCATAAACTCAATGCACAACTTATGCTAAATCGTGATCAAACCAATCAGGTGATGTTTAATCTACTTGACTCACATGATGCGCCACGCATTCTAACCGTAGCACACAATAATAAGGCAATTGTGAAACAAATGTATACTTTTACATTTTTACAGCAAGGTACGCCTGATATCTATTACGGTAGCGAATATGCAATGAGTGGTCAACAAGATCCAGATAACCGCCGGCCTATGGTTTGGCAAAGTGATCAACAAGATGCAACGATGTATGACTTTTTGAAGCAACTGATTCGGCTACGTCATGATTATCAAACTGTCTTGTCTGAGGGAACACTGTCCTGGGAGACGGATGATAACAAAAACATCGTTGGTTTCACACGTCAGCTAGGTCAAACAAAGATATTCGCAATATTCAATGCTGGGAATACAAATTACGAAATACCAACATCAATTGATATATCTCACATCATTTCAGAGCAGTTGTACAACAGTCACATCATTCAGCCTAATGGCTTTCTTGTGACGATTTCTAATCAGTAAGGAGTTTTTTATGACAGCACCTTGGTGGCAATCAGCCGTTGTTTATCAAGTCTATCCCCGTTCATTTCAGGACACTAATCATGACGGCATCGGTGATCTTAGAGGGATTATTTCACATCTTGACTACTTGCAAAAACTAGGCGTTGATGCAATATGGTTGTCACCAGTCTATGCTTCTCCAAACGATGATAACGGCTATGATATCAGTGATTATGAAAATATCATGGCTGAATTTGGTACCATGACCGACATGGAAGCTTTAATTCATGATGCTCGTGAAAGAAATATCAAAATCGTGATGGATCTGGTATTAAATCATACTTCTGATGAGCATGTTTGGTTTATTGAATCAAAGCGAAGTCGTGATAACGATTATCGTGATTTTTATGTCTGGCGAGATGGTACTCATAATGCTGAACCAAATGACCTACATTCTGCATTTGGTGGTAGTGCCTGGACATTAGATCCACTCACGAATCAATATTATTTACATCTATTTAGTCCAAAACAACCAGACTTAAATTGGACCAATCCTGACGTCAGACAAGCAATCTATGACATGATTAATTTCTGGATTGACAAAGGCGTTGGTGGTTTTCGTTTAGACGTCATTGATTTGATTGGTAAAATACCAGATGACAAAATAACCGCTAATGGGCCTAAGCTCCATGACTACTTAAAAGAAATGAACCAAGCAACGTTTGCTAATCATGATTTGATGACAGTTGGCGACACTTGGGGTGCGACACCTGACATCGCCAAATTATATACGCGTCCTGACCGAAAAGAACTATCAATGGTTTTTCAATTTGAACACATAACTCTCGATCAAGAATCTGGTCAAGACAAATGGTTTTATATCCCATTAGATGTTAGCAAACTCAAGGTTGTCATGACCAAATGGCAAACACAGCTCAACAGTGATGATGGTTGGAATTCACTTTTTTGGAACAATCATGATTTACCTCGGATTGTATCGCGATGGGGTAATGATACAACTTACCGCGTGGTGTCCGCAAAAATGTTGGCAATTCTACTGCACATGATGAAAGGCACACCCTACATTTATCAAGGTGAAGAAATTGGGTTAACCAATACACCTGTCAAAGATATTTCTGCCTTACGAGATATTGAATCATTAAACTATTACCATGATTCACTTAAGGATGGCTATTTATCAGCTGATGTGATACTTGATCAAATTAATCATAAAGGTCGTGATAATGCAAGACGACCTATGCCTTGGCGCAACAGCCTAAACGGTGGTTTCTCTGATGTTGACCCCTGGATTGATGTCAATAGCAATTACCCTGATATTAATGTTGAAGCTGCTTTGAATGATTCCAACAGTATTTTCTACACTTATCAAAAATTAATTACGCTTAGACATCAAAACCCAATTGTTGTCTATGGTGATTTTGAGCTCATTGATACAGTTGATCAAGTTTTTGCCTATTACCGACACTATCATGATCTAACTTGGCTAGTTGTGACTAATTTCAGTAATCAGACCAATACGTTTACAAGTGAAGATCACATAGAAGCTACCATAATTGCAAATTATGACGCACCCAAAAATTTGCATAATAAAACACTTCAACCTTACGAAGCATTTGTGGTTCAAGTCACGACAAAATTGTAATTTTGGAGGTATTTATTGATGACAAAAAATAATCCACTGTGGTGGCAATCAGCGATTGGCTATCAAATTTATCCACGCTCCTTTCAGGATACAAATCATGATGGTATCGGCGATTTGCAGGGTATTATTAAGCGCCTACCCTATCTTAAATGGCTTGGTATTGATTTTATTTGGCTAAATCCAATTTATACCTCACCAAATGTCGACAACGGTTATGACATTGCTGATTTTCAAAACATCGCTTCAGAGTATGGTACGTTATCTGATTTCAAAACGCTTATTGCAGCTGCTCACAAACAAGATATCCGCGTCATTATGGATTTAGTTGTCAACCATACATCAAACCAGCATGCTTGGTTCAAAGCAGCCAAAACCAGTCGTACTAACCCTTACCACGATTTTTATATTTGGCAACCAAATTATAATCACCAGCCACCAAACAATTGGACTAATTTTACTGGAGATAGTGTTTGGACCTATAATCAAGCAACTGATGAATGGTATTTCCACTTGTTTGCGCCAGAACAGCCTGATTTAAATTGGGAAAATCCATCTGTACAAACCGAAATTATCAATATGATTACTTGGTGGTCTGAACAAAATATTGATGGTTTTCGTCTGGATGCGCTCAGTCATCTTAAAAAGGTTTCATTTGAGATACCACAACCCACTGGTGAACATCAATTTGATATTTTTGCTAATAATCCAGGCATCGAAAAATTTTTAAAACGTTTGCATGATACTTTTAAATCACTTCATTTGATGACTGTTGGTGAAGCTGGTGGTGTTCATGCTGACACTGCTAGAAATTGGACGGGGCCACAGGGTTTCATTGACATGATTTTTGAATTAGAACATCAATCTCGTCAATCAGATGTACCGCCGCGCGCCGACATCAATCATTTACTTGCTAGTTTGATAACGTGGGAGGAACAACTAAATTCACAGGGCTGGCTAGGCATCTATTTAGAAAATCATGATCAGCCTAGATCATTGACTGTTTATGGTGACAACAATCCTTTAGCAGCAAAAAGCTTGGCAACTTTGTTGCTCACATTGCGAGGCACACCTTTTATTTATCAAGGCGAGGAATTAGGCATGATCAATATCCCCTTTACCTCGCCAGACCAAATTGATGATCCACCAACTTATCATGATTTTCAACGCTTCAAGTCGGCTGGTATTGCAACAGATTTAGCTTTAAAAAAAGCAACAAGTTGGTCGCGTGACAACGCTCGAACCCCCATGCAATGGACGAAATTCGGCTTTTCCGACAATGCAGCAGATTCTAAAAAGACATGGCTAGTGACTAATCCTAACACGACAACGCGTAATTACCAAGAAGACAAAGAAAATCCTGACTCAATACTGAATTACTATCGTCGTTTAATCGATCTCCGTCGACATGATGACACATTAAAATCAGGTGATTTTAAGTTAATCACTATGGAAAAAACTAACATTTTAGTATTTACACGAAATTCAACAGATAGCCAACGATTAATTGTCATCAACTTGTCAGATACCCCTCAAACAATTTCCCTACCCGAACAACTACTCAATAAAGGCTGGCAGCCATTGATAGCGACTATTAATCCTATTCCAGAAATATCACAATCTATCCACTTGCAACCTTTTCAATCTATTATCTGGTATAATTAACGTTTTAAAGGAGCAGATCATGGGTAGATATCAAATTGATTTTAAACAAAAACAAGCCGATGCTAAATACAAATCGGGCCAACAAACACAAACAACGAAAGCTGACAAAATTGCCGAAATTAGAGCAAAAATGGTCGCTAACAAAAAGCAATCCAAACTGAAGTGAACCCCAATAGTTGGACAAAATAAAATTAATTAACTAACAGACTCAGTGGTGAGTTGTCGATATTGAACC